>NZ_JAJB01000015.1:0-103381 GCF_000583215.1 Brevibacterium sp. VCM10 | reverse complement strand
GAGGCGGGAACCGCCGCGATCGCCTGCCCCGTCTCAGTCACGTGCAGAGCGCTCTTATCTGCCTCCACGGCACCCAAAGCCACAAGATTGTCGACCGCCTGCCGCTTGGGGCCGGCCGGCAGCGGATCAGGCAGGAGGGCCTCGTCGCCGCCCCACGTGGCTAGGGCCAACACCGCGGAGGTGAGATCGGAGGTCGCGATTTCGGGTGGAGTGTGCTCGGGCAGGCTCGCCCAATCGGACTCTGACATGCAGCGATACGCAGCACCCGGTCCCTGCCGAGCGGCACGGCCGGAACGCTGCGTGCCCGAGGCCTTCGACTCGCGCATCGTCACCAGCCCGGACATGCGCCGCCGCGTATCCAAGCGCGGCCCCCGGGAGAGCCCGGAGTCGACGACGATGCGCACTCCGTCGATCGTCAGTGCCGATTCCGCCACTGATGTCGAGACGATGACCCGCCGGTTCCGACCCGTGCCGGACGAGCCCGGATCGACCGGACGCAGGATCGCATCCTGCTCCTTCGCCGGAGTTCGGCCTGTCAGCGTGTGCACCTCGATCGCAGCAGAATCCGAATCACCACCTGCGCTCGCCTCCAGATCTGTGCCCGCCTCGGCCCCTGCGCTCGATCCCATACGACGCCGCACCCGGGAGGCCACCTCGTCGACTTCTCGTGCCCCGGGAGCGAAGACGAGCACGTCCCCGGTGACGTTCTCCTCGAGCGCGCGCACCGTCACCGCCGCCAGATGATCAAGGAAATTCCAGGTCACACCCCTCGCATCGAGCGGCCGCTCCTTCGCCGGTGCCCACCGGACCTCCAAGGGATGAGTCTCGGCGGCCACCGACACCAGCGTCGCCGGTGCCTGCGGCCCGTCCCCGAGGCGCGCTGCCCACAGCCGCGCATCCAAGGTCGCAGACATGATGACCACAGCAAGGTCCTCACGCAGATCTGCCAACTCCCGGCACATCGCGAACGCGAGATCCGTATCCAACTGCCGCTCGTGCACCTCATCGAGGATCACTGCCGCGACGCCGGTCAGCTCCGGATCGCGCAGCAGCCGTGACAGGAGCACGCCCGTGGTGACGAATTCGATGCGCGTCGCAGTCGTTGTCCGCGACTCACCGCGAACGGTGAAACCCACCACCTCGCCGAGGCGGGTCCCCGTCAACGATGCGAGCCGCCTGGCCGCGGCGCGGGCAGCCATCCGCCGCGGTTGGGTGACGATGATGCGGCCCGGGAGTTCGGCACCAGCCGAACCTCCGGAGAACCGGGCCACGTGCTCGGCGATCATCGGCGGCACCACGGTCGTCTTACCGGTGCCGGGAGGAGCCTCCACGACCACTCGCGGGAAGGGGGCCGCCTCGGCGAGGGCCAGGTCATCGATGAGCGCGGCGGCGGGCAATCCGGCCCCGATGCGGGCGAGATCGAAGGTGTGCGGGAGGTGCGGATCGGGCATGACACCAGTCTCTCAGCAGGGCGGTCGGGCCCGCACATGGCACTCCGCCTGAGGATCTGCGGGGACCCGATCACGGTTCGAGGTGCACCGACGCGCGGAAGGCACCAGGCACTGACTAGACTGGGGCACATGCGTATCGCCAGATTTGTCCATCAGGACGAGCCCAAATACGGAGTCGTCGAAGGTGAAGTCCCGCCGATCACCGACGGCAGCTGGGACACGTCGGGTCTCGAACTCGCCGTTCTCGACTCCGACCCGTTCTTCTCTCCGGCCCAATCGACAGGCGAGAGGCTGAAGATCGACGATGTGCGTCTGGTCAGCCCCATCCTGCCGCGTTCGAAGGTCATCGGCGTCGGCCGCAACTTCGCCGACCATGCCGCCGAACTCGGCAACGAGGTGCCGGTGTCCCCGCTGACCTTCTTCAAACCCAACACCGCCGTCATCGGCCCCGGCGACCCCATCCGTCTGCCCGCCATCAGCGAATACGTGAGCTATGAGGCCGAACTCGCCGTCATCATCGGCCGGGTGGCCAAAGGTGTGAAGGCCGAGAACGCCAACGACCACGTCCTCGGCTATACCGCCGGAAACGATGTCACCCTGCGCGACATCCAGAAGGCTAACAAGCAGTGGTCACGGGCGAAGGGCTTCGACACCTCCTGCCCGCTGGGCCCGTGGATCGAAACCGAACTCGACGTCGACGACCTGAACATCCGCTCCTGGGTCGACGGAGACATCAAGCAGGACGGGACCACCGCCGACTTCATCTTCGACATCCCGACCCTCATCGAGCACCTGTCCGAGACGATCACCCTGCTGCCCGGTGATGTCATCCTCACCGGAACCCCGGCCGGCGTCGGCCAGATCGTGTCCGGCAACCGCGTCGACATCGCCATCGACGGGCTCGGCGTCCTGTCGAACCCGGTCATGGACGCCTGAACCCACCGCCGCTTCGGCGGGGTTGCGTCCCGGACCTTCCGACCCACACCGCCAGCGCCACCCCACACCACAGACTCACACTCGAGAAGATCACGCAAAGGACAATCGTGAGCGTCACAGTTCGTTTCTGCCCATCACCCACCGGCACCCCGCACGTCGGCATGGTCCGCACGGCCCTGTTCAACTGGGCCTACGCCAAGCACACCGGCGGCAAGTTCGTCTTCCGCATCGAAGACACCGACGCGGCACGTGACTCCGAAGAGAGCTTCGGCCAGGTCGTCGAAGCCCTCAAATGGCTGGGCCTGGACTGGGACGAAGGCATCGAGGTCGGCGGCGATAACGGACCCTACCGCCAGTCGCAGCGCGGCGAGATCTACGCCGACGTCATTGAGAAGCTCAAGGCCGGGGGCCACATCTACGAGTCCTACTCGACCAACGAGGAAGTCGAAGCCCGGCACAAGGCCGCGGGCCGTGACCCGAAGCTCGGCTATGACGGGTACGACCGCGACCTCACCGACGAGCAGAAGGCCGCCTTCCGCGCCGAGGGCCGCGAACCCGTGTGGCGCGTGCGCATGCCCGATGAGGACATCACCTTCACCGACCTCGTCCGCGGCGACATCACCTTCAAGGCCGGCACCGTTCCCGACTTCGTCGTCGTCCGTGCCAATGGCCAGCCCCTGTACACCCTGGTCAACCCCGTCGACGACGCGCTCATGGGCATCACCCACGTGCTCCGCGGCGAGGACATCCTGTCCTCGACCCCGCGCCAGATCGCTCTCTACGAACACCTCAAAGCCATCGGCATCGCCGAGGCGACCCCCGAATTCGGCCACCTGCCCTACGTCATGGGTGAAGGCAACAAGAAGCTGTCGAAGCGCGACCCCGAATCGAACCTGTTCCTCCACCGTGAGAACGGCTTCATCCCCGAGGGACTCATCAACTACCTCGGACTGCTCGGCTGGTCCATCGGACCCGACCGCGACATCTTCAGCGTCAAGGAATTCACCGAAGCATTCGACATCCACGATGTCCTGCCCAACCCGGCCCGATTCGACGTGAAGAAGGCCACCGCCATCAACGCCGACCACATCCGCCGCCTCGAGCCGGGTGACTTCCGTGACCGTCTGGTGCCCTACCTCCAGGCCGCCGAGGTGCTCCCGGAGTCCCCGGCGGAGGCTCAGCTGCAGGTCCTCGACAAGGCGGCACCGCTCGTGCAGACCCGCATGAAGCTGCTCGGAGAAGCTCCCGACCTGCTCGCGTTCCTCTTCACCTCGGATGCCGACCTGACCATGGCCGAAGACGGACTGAAGACGCTCAAGGACTCCGCCCCCGAGGTGCTCGCCGCCTCCATCGAGGTCCTCGAAGGCCTCGACGAGTGGACGACGGCGAAGCTCGAAGAGGTGCTCTCAGCCAAGCTCGTCGACGAGATGGAGATCAAACCGCGCCTGGCCTACGGACCCCTGCGGGTGGCAGTGTCCGGCCGCAAGGTCTCCCCGCCGCTGTTCGAGTCGATGGAGATCCTCGGCAAGGACTCCTCGCTGACGCGCCTCAAGGCACTCGCGGCGCAGCTGTGACCATGGTCGAGCAGAAGAACTGGACCCGTGGGGGACTGCACTTCCGTGACGTGACGGTCACCGTGCCCTTCGACCATTTCGGACGGGCGGGGGATGCCGCCTCGGCGGGGGAGAACGCCGTGCCGGCCGCCTCGGGGACGGTGAACCTGCCGGACACGATGGACGTGTTCGCCCGGATCATCGCCACCGAGGCGGACAGCCGGAAACCCTACCTCGTGTACCTGCAGGGCGGGCCCGGCGTGGAAGCTCCGCGCCCGGGCATCGCCGGCGGTCCCGGCGGCTGGGTGAAGCGGGCGCTCGAGGAGTTCCAGGTCGTCATGCTCGACCAGCGCGGAACCGGTCGATCGAACCCGATCGGCTCGGTTGATGGGGCCATCACCGGACTGGAGACGGTGGGGGAGGACCCGGCCGCGATCGCCGAGGCGCTGTCGTTCTTCCGCGCCGATTCGATCGTCGAGGACGCGGAGATCCTGCGCCGCCAGCTCGGCGCGGACACCTGGTCCCTGCTGGGGCAGTCCTTCGGCGGCTTCACGACTCTGCGCTATATCTCCGCGCATTCGAATGCCCTTCACGAGGTGTACTTCACCGGCGGTCTGCCGGCGATCGGCCTCGACCCGGCGACCGTCTACGGCCGCACGTGGGAAGGCATGATCCGCAAGTCCGAGCAGTATTACGCAGCGTTTCCCGGCGACCGTGAGAAGATGCGCAGGCTCGTCGAGCTCGCATCCGTCGGGGATGGGCTCGCCCTGCCCGGGGGAGCGCGGGCGACGCCGGAGCGGATCCGTCTGCTCGGGCACTTGCTCGGCGCCTCGGATGGTCCGGAGAAGCTGCATTATCTGCTCGACCTTGACTTCTCTTCGGCAGCATTCCGGCACGACCTCGCCGCGTCCCTGCCGTTTTCCGGGCGCAATCCGCTCTATGCGGTCATCCACGAATCCTGCTGGGCCGACGGCACGGTGACGAACTGGGCGGCCAGGCGGGCGATGCCCGATGCCGTGGTCAAGGATCCGACGCTGCTGGCCGGCGAGCATGCCGGGCCCGAGTCGTTGCATGAGGATCCGGAGCTTAGGCCCTTCGCCGAGGTGGCCGAGCTCGTCGCTGCACGTCAGTGGCCCGGTCTCTACGATGTCGACGCTCTGCGGGCCGCCTCGGTGCGTGGTGCGGCGGCAGTGTACTTCGAAGACGCCTACGTGCCGGTGGAGTATTCGCTGGCCACGGCCGAGCACCTGTCCGGGGTGCAGCCGTGGGTGACGAACGAGTACGAACACAACGGGCTGCGCGCCGATGGATACCGAGTCCTCGACCGGCTCATCGGCCTCGCCCGCGGGTGAGGCCGGCGCTCGTCGGCAGGGGAGAGTTGAGCCTGTCGGCGGGCCAGCGCCGGTGAGGCTGTTTTGTTAAGAAGGTCACACCGAAAATGACCCCCTGAGATTTGTCGGGAGGCGGGGTGCTTGTGTAGAGTTATATCTCGTTGCTCAGGGAATTCTCCACGGAGATAACCTTGAATAACATTGGGCTATGGTGTAATTGGCAGCACGAGTGATTCTGGTTCATTTAGTCTAGGTTCAAGTCCTGGTAGCCCAGCGGACATCATCCGGAGGTTCCTCCAGGTGAGTTGTTCTAAGCCCCCGTCGTCTAGTGGCCTAGGACGCCGCCCTCTCAAGGCGGTAACGGCAGTTCGAATCTGCTCGGGGGTACGGTTGAGCCCCGCATCGATTTTCGGTGCGGGGCTCACTCTAATTCACAGGCGTTTTCCCGCGCCTGCATTGGGGACAACTGGGAACGGCACTGTCTGAGTCAGAAAGCACCTGTTTCGCACAGTGCTTTCTGACTCCGACAGTGCCGTAGTCGCCTCAGCGGCTGACTGAATCGGCGATGCGCTTCGTGTGCTCGGCCGTCTTGATGTTGGAGACGATGAGCTCGAGAACCAGACGGACGCCGATGACCCACAGCGCCGGAATGATCCAGCCGAAGATGATGGCGATCAGCAGCGGCCAGATGCTGAAGCTCGGGCCGCCGGTCATATATGCCGAGGCCGTACCTGCTGCGATTCCCGTGGTGATGCCGGCGATGATCGTCCCGAGGTAGGACAGGACCGCGACCACGATCGCGATGATGTAGATGAAGCCCGCCCACTTCACCGCGATGAAGTTGTCGAAGCGGATGTCGAACAGCGACTTGAAGAACCCGGCCTGCTGAGGCGCCGTCTGCGGAGCCTGACCATGCGCTGGCTGACCGTAGGCGGGCTGACCATAAGCCTGCGGCTGTGCCGCGTTCTGCGAGTAGGCGTCCTGCTGGTAGGGATCCTGCTGATAAGCGCCGGGCTGGGAATAACCGCCCTGCTGGTACTGCTGTCCCTGTGCCTGATAGGCATTGGGGTCGTAAGTTCCCTGCTGGTAGGTGGTCTGATCGGGCTGGGCACTCTCCGACTGATCTCCCGCGCCGGGGTTCTGGCCGTCGAGGTTCTGCTCAGACGAGCTGCTGTTCGGGTCGTTCGGGTTCTGCGGTGTCGACATGATGTCCCTCTCGAGAATGGAACGCACCCTGGGCGCGCTCGCCAGATATCTGCCTGTCATCGCAACCTATCAGGATGCGCCGAACCGCGGCAGGGCGACTGTCATTCTGGGAGGAAAGTCGAAGCACCATCAGGAGCGGCCGAACCGTTGCCTGAGAGAGGCGAGGCCGCTTCGGATCGCTCGTCATCGCCTCCGCTCAGGGCGATGCTCCACTCGACGGCAAGCTCGTCACCGGCAGCGATGACGTCGAAGTCCTCTCCGGCCTCGCCGGCGGCGAACGCATTCGGAGGGCACGTCATCGGCTCGATGGCAATCGCCCGACGCGCCAGATCCTCATCGAGGCCGTCGCCAGTGCACACCTGCCAGGTGCGGAAACCGGGACCCATCCCGACGACGACCTCGCGCAGATCGGCACCCTTCAGCCGTGCTCGAGACCACCCGTCGTCCCCGCGCCGAGGTGAGCCGTACGCATCATCGAGGATCGTTGCCCCGATCAGGCGCAGCGCCCGGAAGTCCTTGCACACCATGCACGCGGAATCATCGGAGACGTGATCGGCCGGAACTGCGGTGCCGTCATCGAAAGGGCGCACGGCGGTGGGAATGAGCCGCTCATCGGTCTCGTGCCAGTGCGCAGCGGGAATGACGAGCTGAGCCTCGTCGACAAGGGCACCGTCGACGGGGTCGGTTGTACCCGATGGGGCTGTGCCCGGGGAGAGCCACGGATGAAATCCGAAACCGAACGGTGCGGGAGCCGACCCCGTGTTCAGGGCACGGGCACGCATGCGCAGCTCCGCCTCGGCGAGTTCGACATCCACCCGCAGGCCGAACGCGAACGGATACCCCTCCGTCGGCTCCAGCGAGTATTCGAGACTGACCGTCGACTCGGTGCGCTCGACCACGGACCACTCGGCATCGGCGACGAGACCATGCAGAGCAGTATCCCGCTCGGGCTCGGTGATCGGCAGCCGGTGGCTGTCGCCGGCGAAGTCGAAACGGCCGGCATCGATCCGATTCGGCCAGGGCGCGAGCACGGCCCCGTCGAAGGCGCTCATCGGCACCACGACCGGCCGATCGCCGACGCAGAAGCGAACCAGGCTCGCACCGATGGGGGAGATGACCGCCGTTGACTCGCCACAGGCGAGTTCGATGGTGGCGGTCATAGGTCTCCAAGGGGCTCGGGCGTGGGAGGTGCGGTTGCAGGTATTGTACGCCGACCGCGCCCAACCGAACCGCCAGATGTTAGCATTATGATCGAAAATGATAACTTTTGGGAGGTCTGATGCCGGCGTCGCATCAAAGGGCGAACCTGTCCGACGGTCGTGAGATCCTGTTCTTCCAGGACCTCGACTCACCTGCACCGACGATCGCCGCTGACCCCCGGCCGCACGATTCGCGACCCGACAGCGGCACCCTGCGCTTCGACGTCCTCACCGGAGAATGGGTCGCCGTGGCCACTCACCGGCAGACCCGCACCCACCTGCCCGCCGCCGCCGAATGTCCGCTGTGCCCGTCGACGCCCGACCGTCCCACCGAGATCCCGGCCGCGGACTTCGACGTCGCCGTCTTCGAGAACCGCTTCCCTTCCCTCGGGCCTGGCCTCGGTGATGTTCCGTCCCCTCAGGAGGTGGACACCACTTTCGCCGAGGCGGCCGCCGCTTCCGCCGATACCGTGACCTCTGCGCTGTCGGCACCCGGGTACGGACGCTGCGAAGTCGTCGTCTTCTCCTCGGAGCACACCGGCTCCTTCGCAGGACTCGGCACCGCACGTGCCCGCACCGTCATCGACGCCTGGGCCGACAGGACCGCCGAACTCTCTGCCCTGCCGGGCATCGAGCAGGTCTTCATGTTCGAGAACCGCGGGGAGGAGATCGGGGTGACGATGAATCATCCGCACGGACAGATCTATGCTTACCCCTATGTCACCCCGCACACCGCGATCACCTCGGCGCGGGCGCATGACCACCTGCGCCGGACCGGGCGACCGCTGCTCGGCGATGTGCTCGCTTTCGAACGCGAGGCAGGGGAGCGGATGATTCTTGAGACCGATCACTTCTCGGCCTTCGTGCCCTTCGCGGCCCGGTGGCCGATCGAAGTCCACGTCGTTCCGCACCGCCAGGTGGGAAGCGTCGACGAGCTCGACGAGACCGAACGCGACGACCTGGCGCGCGTCTATCCGGAGGTGCTGAGACGCATCGACGGACTCTACCCGAGCCCCACACCGTATATTGCGGCCTGGTACCAGGCACCGGTCAACAGTGCCGACCGCCTGGCCGAATGGCTCCACCTCGAGATCACGAGCCCGCGGAGGGCGGAGAACAAGCTGAAGTTCCTCGCCGGTTCGGAGGCCGCGATGGGCGCCTTCGTCGGCGATGTCTCCGCCGAGGAGACCGCAGCCAGGCTGCGTGCGGTGACCCCGGAACTCCTCGCCGAGGCGGCCGTACCCGTGAGCGCGAACGCGAGCACGGCTTCGGCGTTCGACCCGGAAGGCGATCGTTCATGACCACAGAGACCCCCGAGGCCGTATCCGCGCCGACCCCCGACCACCTCGCCGAGGAGTTCGAAGGCCTGTTCGGGTACCGGCCGCTCGGATCCTTCCGTGCACCCGGTCGGGTGAACGTCATCGGCGAACACACCGATTACAACTTGGGCTTCGTCCTGCCCATCGCCATCGACCGGGCCGTGTACGTCGCCATCGGCCGGCGACCCGCCAACGGTGCTGACGGGCGAGACGTGGACGTGGCAGGGCGGCGCGCCGAGGTAATAGAGGACACGGGAACCGTGGAGCCGCCTCGGCGCGGGGAGAGCATCCGCATCGTCTCCGACCATCGCGATGACACCGGCCAGCGTCTGTCCGGCCAGTTCGCGGCCGCTGACCTCGCGCCCGGTGCCCTGCCCGGCTGGCTGAGCCACCCCGCGGGCGTCGTCGACGAGATCGTGAAGACCACGGGCACGATCGTCGGCGGAGTCGACCTCTATATCGAATCCACGGTGCCCGTCGGTGCCGGACTGTCGTCATCTCACGCACTCGAGGTCGCGGTGCTCATCGCCCTCGACGAGGTGTTCGGCCTCGGTCTCGATGACCGGGAGAAGGTCCTGCTGACACAGAGAGCAGAGAACGACTTCGTCGGTGCACCGACGGGAATCGTCGACCAGGCTGCTTCGATCATGACCGAGGCCGGACATGCGCTCTTCCTCGACTGCCGCGACCTCAGCGCCCGCCAGATTCCGTTCGACCTCGACGCCGAGGGGCTGCGACTCCTCGTCATCGACTCGAAGGTCTCGCACTCGCACAGCGAAAGCGGGTACGGCGCCAGGCGGAGGACCTGTGAGGAATCCGCCGCGATCTTCGGCGTCGACAGCCTGCGGGAACTCCCCGACGACGTCGACCTGAGCGAACTGACCGACGAGCAGCGCAGGCGCGTGCGACACGTCATCGCCGAAAACGCGCGAGTCCGATCCTCCGTCGAACTGCTCGAGGACAACGAGCGATCAACCGGCGACGAACATGACGCGCGCATCCGTGCCCTCGGCGACCTGCTGGTGGCCTCCCACGAATCCCTGGCACACGACTACGAGGTCTCCTGCGCCGAACTCGATGTGGCGGTGGCGGCCGCGATGGGAGCGGGGGCGCTCGGGGCGCGGATGATCGGCGGCGGCTTCGGCGGTTCGGCGATCGCGCTCATCCACGCGGACCGGGTCGACGAAGTC
Organism: Brevibacterium sp. VCM10; assembly: GCF_000583215.1. Taxonomy (NCBI): domain Bacteria; kingdom Bacillati; phylum Actinomycetota; class Actinomycetes; order Micrococcales; family Brevibacteriaceae; genus Brevibacterium; species Brevibacterium sp. VCM10. The sequence continues at coordinate 93,196 of NZ_JAJB01000015.1, read as the reverse complement.
GGCGACGCCGTCACTGCGGCATTCGCCGACCACGGCTACCGGATGCCGGACATCTTCGCCGTCAGCGCGGGTCGCGGCGCTGCCCGTTTCGACTGAACCTGTTTCGACTGAGCCGCTGATTCGGCTGCGGCCGGGCATGCGCACAGCGTTGACCACCCGAACCTCCACGGTTCATGCTGGAACCTCAGATGATGATGGACTCGGAGGGTCGGGGGAGCGGCATGGATATCTGCGACGTCAATGGGGTGAGCCTCGGCGTCGAGGAGTTGGGCGGGGCGGATGCGCCGCTGGTTCTCTGCCTCGGCGCTCCGACGATGCTGTCCTGGTCCGATGCTCTGTGCGTGCAGCTGGCTGCGCAGGGACGCCACGTCGTGCGCTGCGACCTCCGCGATGCCGGGGCCTCGAGCCATGGTGACCTCGAATCACCGGACTACACTCTGCGAGACCTCGCCGCCGATGCCGCCGAACTCGCTCGAGCCTTCGACGGCCGACCCGCTCATCTGGCGGGAATCGGCATCAGCGGAATGGTCGCGCAGGTCGCGGCTCTCGACCATCCGGATGCGTTCTCGGCACTCACTCTCATCGGCACCCGACCGGTAGCACCCGGACCCGTCGACGAGGACCTGCCGGATCATGATCAGGCCACCATGGGTTCGCTCTTCACCCGACCGCAGCCGGATTGGTCGGACGGCGACGAGGCGGCCGAGTTCATGGCCGAAGGAGCACGGATCCTCGGCGACGATCCCGCGGAGGCCCGCGACGTCGCGGCCGGCATCTGGGAACGGACGCAAGGCGATGACCCGGAGTCTTACCGGGCCGATCAGCTGGGGATGGTGTTCTCCCGCCTCGACTGCCGGCCACGCTGGCGAGAACGACTGCCGCAGCTGCGGGTGGCGACGCTGGTCGTGCACGGTCGACGCGATCCGTTCTTTCCTGTCGGCAATGCAGAGGCGCTCGCCCGCGAGATTCCCGGGACCCGCCTCCTGACCCTCGAGAATGCCGCTCGGGCCGTACCGGCCGCGGACGTCCCTGAGGTCGTCGGCGCGATGGCCGCGCTCTGAGCGGATCGGCTCAGACGGGCTTGGGCCGCCTCGGCGACGGTGTCGGTCTGAGCCGATCCCCGAACGCGAGGGCGGGTGTCAGTCGGTGCCGGCCGCGCCTGCGTCATCGTCGGGTGTCTCGACGATCCGGAGCGGACGCAGCCGCGCCCAGATGAGGAAGACGGCCGCGGCGACGACGAGACCGATCCCGGTCCACAGGTTCGCATCGACCCCGCCGGTGCGCTCGGCTTCGTCGGGAGTGAAGCCGACGAATCCGGCGATCGTGAGGATGATGCCGAAGATCGCCAACAGCGCACCGATGAAGTTGCGGACGTCGAAGGCGCCTGCGGTCTTGGTCTGTTGGTTGGAATTGCTCATGGGAATCACGGGCTCCTTCAGCCGAATGTCACGTTGAGGATGATGACGAGCACCAGGGCGACACCCGCGACGGGCACGGGGCGCTTCCAGAACGGCGCTTTCGGTTCGCCGAGGTCCTCGAAGTCGGACTTCGGGGTCTCCGAGTAGACGAGTCCGCGCAGCTCCGCGGCGGGCTTCGGCGTAGTGAACAGGGTGACGATCACGGACAGGACGATGTCGACGACGAACGCCGTGCTGGCAGCGAGGAATGCGGCACCCTGGCCGGGCAGGTCGAGGACTCCGGTCTCAGCGAGGATGAACACGAACACGGCAGACAGTGTGCCGCCGACGAGGCCGACCCAACCGGCGGTCGCCGACATCCTCTTCCAGAACATACCGAGGATGAACGTGGCGAACAGCGGGGCGTTGAAGAAGCCGAACAGCGTCTGCAGGTAGTCCATGAGGTTGGAGAAGTTGCCTGCGATGAGAGCGGTGAAGATCGCGACGACGCAGGCGCCGATCGTCGCCCACCGGCCGATCTTCAGGTAGTAGTCGTCCCCGCGGTCCTTGACCACGTACTGCTGCCACAGGTCGTAGCTGAAGACGGTGTTGAATGCGGAGATGTTCGCGGCCATGCCGGCCATGAACGCGGCGAGCAGGCCGGCGATCGCCACACCGAGGAGGCCGTTGGGCAGGACTTCGCGCATGAGCAGCAGGAGCGCATCGTTGTACGTCACACCCGTCTGTTCGAGCGCGGTCGCCTCGTCGATGGAGGCCGAGATCTCTTTGAACTGCGTCATCTGCGGCACGAGCACCGCGGCGATCATGCCGGGGACGACGACGATGAAGGGGATGAGCATCTTCGGGAAGGCGCCGATGATCGGGGTCAGGCGCGCGGCGTTGATCGACTTCGAGGCCATGGCGCGCTGGACCTCGACGAAGTTCGTCGTCCAGTAGCCGAAGGACAGCACGAAGCCGAGGCCGAAGACGATGCCGACGACCGAGAGCACGGGGTTCGAGAAGCCGGAGAGCTGTTCGCCCGGCCAGCTGCTCAGCTGTTCGGCGCCGAGCATTCCGTCATTGCTCACCTTGTCGACGAGTCCGTCCCAACCTCCGACGCGGTTGAGTCCGATGAGGGTCAGCGGCAGGAGAGCTGCGACGATGACGAAGAACTGCAGCACCTCGTTGTAGATCGCCGCGCTCAGCCCACCGAGGGTGATGTAGGACAGGACGATGGCGGCGGCGACGATGAGGGTGATCCACAGCGGCCAGCCGAGCAGGCGGTTGACGATCGTGCCGAGCAGGAACAGGTTGACGCCGGCGATGAGCAGCTGTGCGACGGCGAAGGACAGCGCGTTGACGAGGTGGGCGCCCGTGCCGAAGCGTCTGCGCATGAACTCCGGAACCGACCGGACCTTCGAACCGTAGTAGAAGGGCATCATCACGACACCGAGGAACAGCATCGCCGGGACCGCACCGATCCAGAAGTAGTGCATCGTCGGCATGCCGTACTGGGCGCCCGTGGCGGACATGCCCATGATCTCCACGGCGCCGAGGTTGGCGGAGACGAACGCGAGAGCCGTGACCCAGGCCGGAAGGCTCCGTCCGGAGAGGAGGAACTCGATGCTCGAGGAGATCCCGCGTTTGGCGAACCACCCGATGCCGAGGACGAAGATGAAGTAGATCGCTATCAGCAGATAGTCGATCCACTGTGCGTCCAAGCGGATTGCTTCCAAGGTTCCTCCATATGCGTCAGTGCACGGTTTCAAAATGCGTCAATGCATGGATGCGTGTGGTGTGTGACACCCGAGTGGACACTTTAGAGGATTGTGAGCCTGATCGCTAGTGATCGAACTTGAACAGTTCTGATCGTTTGCCAGGTTGGTCAGACGACCTCGACCTCGACGCCTGCCTCACGCAGGGCCGCGAGCTCGGATTCCGAGCTCTTCGAGTCGGTGATGAGCTGCTGGATCTGTTCGGTCGGGACGGTGAGCACCGATGAGCGGAGCCCGACCTTCGTGTGATCGACGAGGGCGGTGACGCGTTCCGCCCCGGCGGCCATCGCTCGGTCCGTGTCGGCGACGGGGAACGCCGGAGTCGACAGGCCGAAGTCCGCGGCCAGACCGTTGCCGGACAGGAAGACGGTATCGGCGCGCAGGCCGAGCAGCTGTGACACCGTGCCGCCGCCGACGAAGGCCCGAATGGAATGGCGCAGCAGACCGCCGACGACGATGACCTCGTTGTCGGGGGAGGGGACCATGGCCTCGGCGACGAGCAGCGAATTCGTCACCACACGCAGGCTTGAGCGCGTCACGAGCTCCTTGGCCAACAGCTCGGTCGTCGTTCCCGGCCCCAGGGCTACGACATCGCCATTGCGCACCTGCGTCGCCGCGGCGCGCGCGATCGCCGTCTTCTCGGCCAGCGCCTGCTCGAGCTTCTCCGCATAGCTCGACTCCCGCGCGCTCGATGCCAGCACGGCACCGCCGTGAGTGCGGACGAGCCTTCCCTCCTCGGCGAGCTGATCGAGGTCACGGCGGATGGTCACGGCCGAGGTGTCGAGCTTCTCCGACAGGGAGGTGATGGAGACGGCGCCGTCTCGCTCGATCGTGTCGACGATGATAGTGCGTCTCTGAGCGGCGATCATGGGGCCATAGTACAGACAGCGGGCCCGGGAGAGGATTCTCCCGGGCCCGTAAGAGTGCGGCAGCGCTCAGCCGCGCACGAGTGCTTCGGTCAGCGCACGCGCGGCGTCGATGACCGACTTCGCGTGCAGCCGACCCGGCTGGCGGGTGAGCCGGTCGACCGGTCCGGAGATCGAGACCGCGGCGACCACGCGGTTGCTCGGCCCGCGCACGGGGGCCGACACCGAGGCGACGCCGCGCTCGCGTTCGGCGATCGACTGAGCCCAGCCTCGGCGACGGACCCCGGAGAGCATGGTCGCGGAGAACCGGGCACCGCGCAGGCCCGTGTGCAGACGGTCCGGCTCCTCCCAGGCCAGCAGCACCTGAGCGGCAGAGCCGGCGCGCATCGACAGGGTCGCACCGATCGGCACGGAGTCGCGCAGACCCACGGGGCGCTCGGCCGCGGCCACGCACAGACGCAGATCGCCCTGGCGGCGGAAGAGCTGAGCGGACTCACCCGTCTGATCGCGCAGCTGACCCAGAACGGGCCCGGCCGCGGCCAGCAAACGGTCCTCGCCGGCGGCCGAGGACAGCTCGGCCAGGCGCGGCCCGAGGACGAAGCGTCCCTGCAGGTCGCGGCCGACGATGCGGTGGAATTCAAGGGCAACAGCCAGGCGGTGGGCGGTGGGGCGTGCCAGTCCGGTCAGCGTCACCAACTCGGCGAGAGAGGCGGGGCCGGCCTCAAGTGCGGAGAGAACCATTGCGGCCTTGTCGATGACCCCGACGCCGCTACCATTGCTAGTCATAGGCACCATTGTGCGCGTCTCAGTGGGCGAGATGCAAGTTCGCATTGCGATACGGGCGAGTAGATTTCGAATACGCACTCACTCCAGTGCGCACATCGCAATTCATCGACGCGGTCGTACCTCGGCCCGTCAGGTCTACATCGGGTGCAGAGATCCCTGCACCGGCGGGAGGAACCATGCCACGCACATTGGCCGAGAAGGTCTGGGCCGATCACGTCGTCTCACGAGGTGTTGACGGTGCGCCGGACCTTATCTACATCGACCTCCACCTCGTCCACGAGGTGACCAGCCCGCAGGCCTTCGACGGACTCCGACTCGCCGGGCGCCCCGTGCGCCGCCCCGACCTCACCATCGCCACCGAGGACCACAACACCCCGACGTGGGACATCGACAAGCCGATCGCCGAACCCACCTCGGCCACGCAGATCAACACGCTGCGCAAGAACGCTGAGGAATTCGGCATCCGCCTGCACAGCCTCGGTGACGCCGACCAGGGCATCGTCCACGTCGTGGGACCGCAGCTGGGCCTGACCCAGCCGGGCACCACCGTCGTCTGCGGCGACTCGCACACCTCCACCCACGGTGCCTTCGGGGCGCTCGCCTTCGGCATCGGCACCTCCGAGGTCGAGCACGTCCTCGCCACCCAGACGCTCAGCCTCAAGCCCTTCAAGACGATGTCGATCACTGTCGACGGCGATCTGCCCGAGGGCTCGAGCGCGAAGGACATCATCCTCGCGATCATCGCGAAGATCGGCACCGGCGGGGGACAGGGCTACGTGCTCGAATACCGCGGTTCGGCCATCCGCCAGCTGTCGATGGAAGCCCGGATGACGATCTGCAACATGTCGATCGAAGCCGGCGCCCGCGCCGGAATGGTCGCCCCCGATGAGACGACCTTCGACTACGTCAAGGGCCGACCGCATGCCCCCGAGGGCGAAGACTGGGACGCGGCCGTCGAGTACTGGAAGACCCTCTACACCGACGAAGGCGCGGAATTCGACGCCGAGGTGGTCCTCAAGGCCGAAGACATCGAACCGTTCGTCACCTGGGGCACGAACCCCGGCCAGGGCCTGCCGCTGTCGGCTTCCGTGCCCAGCCCCGACGACTTCACCGACGAGAACGACAAGGCGGCCGCAGCCAATGCGCTGGCCTATATGGGGCTGACCCCGGGCACGCCGCTGCGCGAGATCGAAGTCGACACCGTCTTCCTCGGCTCCTGCACGAACTCCCGGATCGAAGATCTCCGGGCCGCCGCCGAGGTGGTCCGCGGACGCAAGAAGGCCGAGAACGTCCGCTTCATGGTCGTCCCCGGCTCCGCGAAGGTCCGCCTCCAGGCCGAAGACGAGGGCCTCGACGTCATCTTCAAGGACTTCGGCGGCGAATGGCGCTTCGCCGGCTGCTCGATGTGCCTGGGCATGAACCCCGACCAGCTGGCCGACGGCGAACGCTGCGCCTCGACCTCGAACCGCAACTTCGAGGGCCGCCAGGGCAAGGGCGGACGCACCCACCTGGTCTCCCCGCTCGTGGCCGCGGCCACCGCAGTGCGCGGCACCCTGTCCTCACCGGGTGACGTCGCCGACCTCCCGCGGGACGCCGAACCCGTGGAATGGGCCGACGACCGCCTGTCCCTGACCCTGACGCCCGTCTCGGCGAACGACTGAAGTAGGAGGAGACCGCCATGGAAGCGTTCACCACCCACACCGGCATCGGCGTTCCTCTGCGCCGATCCAATATCGACACCGACCAGATCATCCCCGCGAAGTTCCTCAAGCGCGTCACCCGCACCGGATTCGAAGACGCCCTGTTCTACCGCTGGCGGACCAGTGACGACTTCGTCCTCAACGACCCGAACTTCGCGTCCGGCTCCGTCCTCGTCGCCGGCCCCGATTTCGGCACCGGATCCTCCCGTGAACACGCCGTCTGGGCGCTCAAGGACTATGGCTTCCGCGTCGTCCTGTCCTCTCGCTTCGGCGACATCTTCCGGGGCAACTCCGGCAAGGAGGGCCTGCTGGCCGCTCAGCTGGAACAGGCCGACATCGAACTGATCTGGAAGATCCTCGAGAACCATCCCGGCACCCCGATCACCGTGGATCTGAACGAGAAGACCGTGACATGCGACACCGTCACCGTGTCCTTCCAGATCGACGACTACACGCGCTGGCGCCTGCTCGAAGGTCACGACGACATCAGCCTCACCCTGGCCAAGGAAGACGAGATCGTCGCCTACGAATCCTCCCGCTTCGCCTTCAAGCCCACGACCCTGCCCGCCAAGGTCTGAGACTCGCCGAGGCGGCCCACCGCCGCCATCGGACCCCCACCGAGGCGGCCCGCCGCCACGGTCGGACGCGACCTCGGCGCCGGCTTAGGCGAATCGGTGGGATACCGTCGGCTGGGTTAGTCTAGGACGGTGCCCGCCGGAATTCGCGGGCACCGTCTCCGGGTGGAAGCCCGCCCGGATCCGATCATCGGAATCAGGGAGGAACATGCTCGAAGTACGTGGGGGAAACCCGCTGGACGGCACCGTCCGCGTCCGCGGCGCCAAGAACCTGGTGCCCAAGGCGATGGTGGCCTCTCTGCTCGGCGAGACCCCGTCCGTGCTGCGTGGCGTGCCCGAGATCCGCGACGTCGAGATCGTCACCGGACTCCTCGAACTCCACGGAGTCCGCGTCACCTCCGGTCCCGACGGAGACCAGCCCGACGGCGAACTCCATCTCGACCCGGCCGAAGTGGCTCAGGGCTCGATCGTCGACATCGACGCCCACGCCGGATCCTCACGTATCCCGATCCTCTTCTGCGGACCTCTCCTGCACAGCCTCGGCCAGGCATTCATCCCCGACCTCGGCGGCTGCCATATCGGAGACCGCCCCATCAACTTCCACCTCGATGTGCTCCGCAAGTTCGGAGCCGAGGTCGACAAGACCCCCGGCGGCATCATGCTCAAGGCGCACAGCCGCCTGCAGGGAACCAAGGTCGAACTGCCCTATCCCTCCGTCGGAGCCACCGAACAGGTGCTGCTGACCGCGGTGCGCGCCGAAGGCGTGACCGAGCTGCGGGGTGCGGCCATCGAACCCGAGATCATGGATCTCATCGCGCTGCTGCAGAAGATGGGCGCGATCATCACCGTCGACACCGAGCGTGTGGTGCGCATCGAAGGCGTCGACACCCTCCGTGGGTTCACCCACCGCGCCCTGCCCGACCGCAACGAGACCGCGTCCTGGGCCTCGGCGGCACTCGCCACCGGCGGAGACATCTTCGTCGCAGGCGCCAGCCAGCCGGAGCTCATCACCTTCCTCAACGTCTTCCGCAAGATCGGCGGCGAATTCGAGGTGCAGGAGAACGGCATCCGCTTCCGCCATCCCGGCGGCAAACTCCGATCCTTCGCGCTGGAGACCGACGTCCACCCCGGCTTCATGACCGACTGGCAGCAGCCGCTGGTCGTCGCGATGACTCAGGCCGAGGGGCTGTCGATCATCCATGAGACCGTGTACGAGAACCGGTTCGGCTTCACCGACGCCCTGCGTGATATGGGTGCGCAGATCCAGCTCTACCGCGAATGCCTCGGTGGCACCCCCTGCCGCTTCGGGAGGCGGAACTACCAGCACTCGGCCGTGATCTCCGGGCCCACCGACCTCACGGGCACCCGCATCGACGTCCCCGATCTGCGCGGCGGCTTCAGCCACCTCATCGCCGCACTGGCCGCCCGGGGCACGAGCGAAGTCCACGGCATCGAACTCATCAACCGCGGCTACGAGAACTTCCTCGACAAGCTCATCGGACTCGGCGCCGAGGTGTCCGCATGAGGGCTGAACCCTCGCCCCGGGCCGCCCACGAGCCGAAGCCCCTCGTGGCGTTCGACCCCGCCTCGGTGCGCTCGCAGAACCGGGCGGGCACCGTCGCCGCCACGGCGGCCTTCGGACTCATGCGCACGGCCACGAGGATGAGCGTGCGGGGGACCGAGCACCTGCCGCCGGCCGGGACGGGCATCATCGTCGCCGCCTACCATGCCAACCATCTCGACCCGATCCTCGTGGGACTGGCGCTCAAGCGCCACGGACGGATGCCGCACTTCCTCGCGAAGTCGACACTGTTCACAGGTGCCCTGGGCGTCATCCTCAAGCGCATCGGGCAGATCCCGGTGCTGCGTGCCTCGGCGCAGGCCGGGGACTCCCTGGCATATGCGAAACAGGCCCTGGCCAACGGGCAGACCGTCGTCATCTATCCCGAGGGCACCTTGACGAAGGACCCGCAGCTGTGGCCGCAGCACTTCAAGACCGGCACCGCGCGGCTGGCGCTCGAGACCGGAGCCCCGATCGTCCCCGTCGCCCATTGGGGACTGGACACGGTCTACCCGCGCGGGCAGAAGAAGGTCCGCTTCCGTCCCTTCAGCCACGACTCGGTCGTCGCCTTCGGTCCCGCCATCGACTATTCGGATCTGTGGGATCGCCGGGATGAGAAGAAGACGATGGGCGACCTCTCCCAACGAGTGAAGAACACCGTGGCGGCGATGGTGGCCGAACTGTCCGAACGCGAACTGCCGCAGCGTTTCACAGCTAAGGAGTCTGGCGAATGAGCGTCGACAAGATCACCGTCCTCGGAGCCGGATCGTGGGGAACCACCTACGCCGCGGTCATCGCCGACGCCGGTTTCCCCGTCACCCTGTGGGCTCGCCGCCCCGAGGTCGCCGCGGAGATCAACTCCACGCACACCAATCAGCGCTATCTGGGCGAACGGGTTCTGCCCGAGCGGCTGAGCGCGACCGCTGACGACATCGCCGCCGTCACCGATGCCGAGGTCATCGTCCTCGCCGTCCCCGCCCAGACCCTGCGGGAGAACCTCACCCGGTGGAAGCCGCACCTGCGTGAGGGCGTGAAGCTCGTGAGCCTGATGAAGGGCATCGAAGTCGACACCGGCAAACGCATGTCCGAGGTCATCGTCGAGGTCGCCGAGGTCGAACAATCCCAGATCGCCGTCGTCTCGGGTCCGAACCTCGCCCGTGAGATCGCCGACCGGCAGCCCACCGCCACTGTCGTCGCCTGCTCCGACATCACCACCGCCGAGGTGGTCGCGGAGATCAGCGCGAACGCGTACTTCCGGCCGTATACGAACACCGATGTCGTCGGCGTCGAGATCGGCGGTGCGATCAAGAACATCATCGCCCTGTCCGTGGGCATCGCCGACGGGCAGAAGCTCGGCGACAACTCGAAGGCCTCGATCATCACCCGCGGGCTCGCCGAAACCTCTCGCCTGGCCGCGGCCATGGGCGCCGAGGCGCACACCCTGTCCGGGCTCGCCGGACTCGGCGACCTCGTGGCCACCTGCGCCTCGCCCCTGTCACGCAACCGCACCTTCGGGCGCCACCTCGGTGAGGGGATGAGCCTCGAGGACGTCATCGCCCACACCTCGCAGACAGCCGAGGGTGTGAAATCCGCCCCCGCCGTCCTCGCCCTGGGCCGACGCAACGGCGTCGACCTGCCCATCACCGAGGCGGTCTGCGCAGTGCTGAACGGACAGCTGCAGGTTGACGAACTCGCCGGATTGCTGTTGTCTCGGAAACGTAAGCACGAAGGACCGCCAGCCTGAGGCGAAGCCCGTCTCAGGCCGATCGCTGGACAATTAGGAGCACCCATGAGCGCCAACTCACCGTTCTTCAACCTTCCCGAACTTCCCACCTTCACGCTGACGAGCACCGACATCGACGACGGTGGAGTGCTCAGCGGCCCCCAGCTCTCCGGCGCCATGGGCGTGCCCGGCGGTGAGGACGTCTCCCCGCAGCTGTCGTGGTCCGGTTTCCCCGCAGAGACCAAGGCGTTCGCCGTGACCTGCTACGACCCCGACGCTCCCACCGGTTCGGGCTTCTGGCACTGGGTCGTCACGGACCTCGACGCCTCGGTGACGAGCCTGGAGGCCAACGCCGGCGATCCGGCCGCCGACCTCCTGCCCGGCGGAGCCGTGACCCTGCGCAACGATGCCGGCGAACCCCGCTTCGTCGGTGCCGCCCCGCCGCAGGGCCACGGACCGCACCGTTACTTCTTCATCGTCACCGCTCTGGCCGAACCGCTGGGCATCGACGAATCCGCATCTCCTGCCTTCGCCGGCTTCAACATGTTCTTCAAGGGCATCGGCCGCGCGTGGCTGGAATGCACGTTCGAGGTCAAGTGAGCTAGAGTCTTTCAGTCCGCGCACACCTGACCCGCTGTGCGCACCCCGTGCCCGGTCCCAGTGCGCGGGAGTACCAGTTCAAAGGAAACTCATGGCAGACAACGATCACCGGCCCCGTGTCGCAGTCCTCTTCGGAGGCCGTTCGAGTGAGCACTCCGTCAGCTGCGTCACCGCGGCCGGAGTGATCGGTGCCATCGACTCCCAGGCCTTCGACGTCCTGCCGATCGGCATCACGAAGACCGGCGTGTGGCGGGTCGTCGACGACTGGGCGAGCATGCGCTTCGATCCCGACGCCATGCCCGAAGTCACGGACAACGGCACCGAGGTGATCCCTCCGGTCTCCGCCGACGGGGCGCCTCTGCTGCACCGGGATGCCGAGGGCACCTGCACCGAACTGGGCGCGGTCGACGTGTTCTTCCCGCTCCTGCACGGACGCTTCGGTGAGGACGGAACCCTGCAGGGACTGTTCGAACTCAGCGACACCGCATTCGTCGGCTCCGGAGTGTTCTCCTCCGCCGCGAGCATGGACAAGCACTACACGAAGTCACTCATGGCCCACGCCGGAATCCCCACCTGCCCGTGGGAACTCGTGACCGAGACGATGTGGGCCGCAGACCGCGCCGAGGCCGAGAACCGAGTGGCCGGGCTCGGCCTGCCCGTCTTCGTCAAACCCGCCCGCGCCGGATCGTCCATGGGAGTCAGCCGGGTCGCCGAAGCCGCCGACCTCGAAGCCGCCCTGCTCGGCGCCTTCGAACACGACTCCAAAGTCATCGTCGAACCCGAGGTCAGCGGCCGTGAGGTCGAATGCGCCGTGCTCGGTTCCCTCCATGACACGGACCTGCGCGTGTCCGCACCGGGCGAGATCCGCGTGAGCGGAGATCATTCCTTCTACGACTTCGACGCCAAGTACCTCGACCTCGCCGCCGCCGAGGTCACCTGTCCGGCCGACCTCGACGAGACGGTGACGGCCCGGGTTCAGGATCTGGCCGCCTCGGTGTTCCGCCTCTTCGACTGCACCGGACTGGCCCGCGTCGACACGTTCGTCACGGACACCGGAGACGTCGTCATCAACGAACTCAACACCCTGCCCGGGTTCACCCCCACCTCGGCGTACCCGTTCATGTGGGCGCAGTCGGGACTCGACTACTCCGAACTCATCGGCGAACTCATCTCGATCGCCCTGATCGACCACTCCCGCGCGAAGTGAGACGGGGCGCCATATGCGGCGCAATCGCGTCCGCGGCGGGCGGGCTCTAGTCGGTGATGTCCTCCGCGCCGACGCATTCGTGCTCCGGCGGGATCTTCGACAGTGTCGGTGAGATCGCGGCGAGCACATCGTTGCCGGACTCGGCCTTGCGGTTGACGAGCACCTCGACCGCCGGTGTGCGACCGTAGCTGGTGAACCTCCACGTCGAATCGTCGTCGTCCACCGGTTTCGAGATCCAGTCGACCCCGGACACGCTCACGCACTGATCGGTCGTCGGGCCGGGAGGAGTGACTCCGCAGCGCAGCACCGCGACATTCGGATCTCCCCACGCCTTCGTGCCCTGCGAGGAGGTCGTGCGAGCCTTCTCACCCGAGATCTCATCGGGCAGGGTGAGCATGATGTCGGCACACTTCGGATTCGCCGCGTCCTCGGCGGGTTCGACGATGACGGTCCGCGAACACCCGGTGACTGCCAGACTGGTGAGCACCGTGGCCAGCGCGACGACGGTGAGAGAACGGCGACGGTGCGCGGGCCGGGCGCTGCGGCGCGTCGAAGCAGAGCGAGATCTCATAGGACTACCGTATCGCCCGATAACCTGGAGCCATGACCCGACTGTCCGAACTTGGCGAATCACACATCATCTCCCGCGTGCTCACCCGCAATCCCAGCAGCGAGCAGGTGATCGTCGGACCCGGAGACGATGCGGCCGTGACCGCACCGGACGGTCAGCTCGTCTCGACGGCGGACATGCTCGTGGAGAACGAGGACTTCACCCGTGTGTGGTTGGACTGGGGGCAGCTCGGAGTCAAGGCAGCGGCCCAGAACCTCGCCGACGTCTGCGCCATGGGCGCGACCCCGCACGGACTGCTCGTGTCCCTGGCCGTTCCCGATGACACGGACATTGCCTGCCTCGAAGCCCTGTACGCCGGGCTCATCGACGAAGCGGCACGAGCGGGGTCGGCTTTGGACTGCACCGTGCCGATCATCGGCGGGGACTTGTCCTCGTCGCGCCTTATCGTCATCGCCATCACCGCGCTCGGGACGGTGGAGAAGGGCCACGAGATCCTGCGCTCCGGTGCCCAGCCCGGAGACGCGCTCTTTCTGGCCGGGACCGTCGGGCGAGCGGCCGCCGGCCTCGACCTGCTCTTCGCCGGAGCGCGACGCGACACCGTCGGACCTGAGCTGCGATCACTCATTGAGACCCAACTGGCGCCACGGCCCGACTACGGAGCACTGGCCACGATCGGCGCCTCGGCGATGATCGACGTCTCCGACGGACTCAGCCTCGACCTCGCCCGGGTGGCGACCGCCTCGGGGGTGGGAATCGACCTCGAGTCGACCTTGCTCCGCGAGCTCATCGACCCGCTGCTGCCGGCGGCCGAATTCGTGCTCGAGGACCGAACGGCGAGTGGGACAGGCGATGCGAACGGTACGACCGGTACGGCCACGACAACGGAGGACCTGGCACTGTCCTGGGTCCTCGACGGGGGAGAAGACCACGGCTTCGCCGCGTCGGCGCCGTCGCGTCAGGCCCCTGGAGTAGGCTGGCGGAGAATCGGAGCGATCCGCACCGGAGACGATGTCAGCCTCGACGGCACCCCCGTGCCGGCGAGCGGTTTCAGCCATTTCGGGAAGTGACATGAGCAACGCCATCAGCCTCAACGGTCGTCTGGCCGCGCGCTGGGCCCGCCGCGCGGTCGACCGGCTGCGCAAGGAGCGCACCGAGATCGACGAGCTCAACGTCTTCCCCGTCCCCGACGGCGACACGGGCACGAACATGTACCACACTCTGCGGGCCGCCTACCTCGCCGTCGAAGAGCTCACCGGCCCCGTCACCCTCCCACAGGTCGTCGCCGCACTCGCCGCCGGAGCCGGACGCGGCGCCCGCGGCAACTCCGGACTCATCCTCGCCGTCGCCCTGCAGGGAGTCGCCGATGCCCTGGCCGGAGTCACCGTCGCCACCGCCGACGCCATGGCCACCGCCCTGGAGACCGCCTCCGACCGGGCCCGGGCCGCCGTCGCCCGCCCCGTCGACGGCACCATGCTCACCGTGCTCGACGCCATGGCCACCGAGGCCCGCGAACACGCCGACGACGGAGCCGAGCTGATCGACGTCATCGCGGCCGTGCGGGAACGCTCCCGGTCCGCCCTGCGGGAGACCACCGGACAGCTCACCGTGCTGCGCGAGGCCGAGGTCGTCGACGCCGGATCGACGGGAATCGTCGAACTCTTCGACCTCCTCTACGCCACCGTCACCGGTCGGACACCGCAGGATTCGATGCTCGCCGAGGTGGCCCGCGCCCCGAAGATCATCCACGAAGCCACCGCGGATGAACTCGAGATCGTCGCCATCCTCGCTGATACCCCCGCGGACGCGCTCGCCGAGGATCTCGACCGCCTCGGCGGGACCTCGATCGTCATCAACGGGGCCAAGGTCCACGTCCACGTCGCCGACGAGACGACCGCCGCGACCGTCATCGACCGCCTCGGCGAATATGGGATCGCCCGGCTCGATATGGAAGACCTGCGGATGCACGAGCAGGAAGGGGAGACGAAGCTCATCGCCCTGGTCAAGGGCACGGGGCTGCTCATGCACACTGCGCTCAACGGGGCCACGGCGCTGACTCCGGAGGTGGGGGACCTGTTCGAGACGATGTCCGAACTCATCGCCGCCGAGGACCGGGAGGTCATCGTCATCCCCAGCTCCACCTCGGCGCTGAAGTCCCTGACCGGGCTGGGCGCGCATGTCGTGCGCTCCCGCAACGTCGGCACCCTGCTCTCGGCACTGGCCGTCTACGATCCCTTCGCTCCGGTGGGGGAGATCTTCGCGGATATGACCGAAGCCGCCGCGGGCACCAGAGTGGGCACGATCTATTCGGCCGATCAGCTCGCCTCCGACCCGCCGACCGGGATGCTGCCGGCCGTTGCCGAGGACGAAGGATCGACTGCGGTCGGCGTTCCGGGTGCTGGCGCGGGTGGGGGCACGGCTGTGGCGGCTCATCCGGCGCAGTTCTACCGGGTGTTCATCGAAGGCCGCGCGAAGACCCAGAGCACGGAGCTGCGGACCTTGGTCGAGAAGCTCGCCGATCGGCTGCTCGGGGCCGGTGGAGAGCTGCTCACCGTCGTTTACGGACCCGACTGCGCACCCGAGGTGCTCGACCATCTGCGGGACTGGATCCAGAAGTCACATGAGACCGTCCACTTCCAGGTCATCGATGCCAGAGACTCCGGAGTGCTCGTGATCATGGGGGTCGAATGAGGACCCGGCTCGAAGACAACTTCCGGCCGGCCGATCGGAAGAACCTGGCCCAGCGCGGGGTCCATTCGGTCACCGACCTCTTCCGCTTCTTCCCTCGGCGCTACCTCGTGCCGGGGGAGCACACGGAGCTCGGAGATCTGCCGCTCGGTGAGACTGCGATCATCCAGGCCGAAGTCATCAAGGTCGAGACGCGGCGGATGAAGCAGCGGAAAGGCACGATCACCGAAGTCATCGTCCATGACGGAACACAGTCGATGAAGATTGCGTTCTTCAACCAGCACTGGTTGGGGAAGGCGCTGAAGCCGGGACTGACCGTTGTCTTCGGCGGCAAGGTGGAATCGTTCCGCGGGCAGCTGACCTTGGCGTCTCCGGTGTGGCTCAACCGCACCGAGGATGATCATGAGTGGACTCCCGAGGATCTCAACTCGCCGTTCCCGATCTACCCTGCCGTGAAGAAGATCGCGCAGTCCCGGCTGTGGAGTTCGATCAAGACCCTGCTCACCGTCGCCGGGCCCGAGGAGTTCGAGGATCCGCTGCCGAAAGGACTGCGGGACGCTCATGAACTGCCGGATCTGCGCACAGCTCTCGAGGACATGCACCGGCCGCGGACGATCGAGGACGTCGAGCGGGCCCGGCAGAGGTGGAAATGGGAAGAGGCACTCGCCCTGCAGACCGAATTCGCCGCCCGCAAAGCGAAGCTGGCTGACGAGAAGGCGACACCGCTGCTGACCCAAGGCGCGAAGAGCCGCCGATTCGACGCAGACCTGCCCTTCACCCTCACCGCATCCCAGGTCAGGGTCGGTGAGGAGATCGCTGAGGACATGGCTGCGGACCGGCCGATGCACCGGCTCCTCCACGGTGATGTCGGTTCCGGTAAGACGCTTGTGGCGCTGCGGGCCATGCTCACCGCCGTCGACTCCGGTGCCCAGGCCGCCATGCTCGCCCCCACCGAGGTGCTCGCCACTCAGCATTTCCATTCGATTCAGACCTTCCTCGACGAGCAGATGGCACTGTCTCCGCTGCTGTCCGATGATGATCAGGTGACAGTGGCGCTGATGACCGGGTCGATGCCGGCGAAGGAGCGTCGCGAACTCGCCCTCGACCTCGTCGCCGGCAACATCGACATCGTCGTCGGCACGCATGCGCTGCTGTCGGAGTCGACGATGTTCTCCGACCTCGGCCTTATCGTCGTCGACGAACAGCACCGGTTCGGTGTCGAGCAGCGGGAAGCGCTGCGGGCCAAGGGTGGAGACGCCACCCCCCACACTCTCGTGATGTCGGCGACCCCGATCCCGCGCACCGTGGCAATGACGGTCTTCGCCGACCTCGACATCTCGACGTTGGATGAGATGCCGGCCGGGCCGAAGGACATCGCCACCCATGTGGTGCCGATCGTCGACCAGCCTGCCTGGTACGTCCGGGTGCGTCAGCTCATGCGGCAGACCGCCGAGGCTGGGAAGGGAGTCTTCGTCGTCTTCCCGCGAATCGAACCGACGGACATCGAAGATCCGGAATCCGGGGACGTAGTCGGACAGAAGCAGGGCATCGAAGACATCTCACGGAAGCTGTCCGAGACCCCGGAACTGTCCGGTCTGACGTTCGGTCTGCTGCACGGGCGGATGACGACGGCGGAGAAGGACCGGGTGCTTGCGGACTTCGTCGGAGGCGATATCGACATCCTCGTCTCGACGACGGTCATCGAGGTCGGCGTCGACGTGGCGCGGGCGACGATGATGGTCATCATCGAAGCCGAGAACTTCGGCGTCGCACAGCTGCACCAGCTGCGCGGACGCGTCGGCCGTGACGGCAGCTCCGCCCTGTGCTTCCTGCTCACCGAGATGAGTGCTGAGGACGAGAGCTATGGGCGACTGCAGGCGGTGGCCGACACGCTCGACGGATTCGCCCTGGCCGAATACGACCTCGACTCCCGCGGCGAAGGCGATGTGCTCAGCGGCTCCCAATGGGGCGGATCCTCGCTGCGGCACCTGTCGATCCTCCGCGACTCCGAGATCGTGGCCGAAGCGAAGACGATCGCCGAACAGATCGTCGCCGTCGACCCCACCCTCGAGGCGGTGCCCGCGCTCAAGGCCTTCATCAGGCGCGTCCTGCCCGAGGACGACGCGCACTTCATCGAGGCAGGCTGAGGAGGCAGACATGAGAATCATCGCCGGAGCACACAAGGGCGCCAGACTGTCGTCACCGTCGGGTGCGAACACCCGACCGACGTCCGACCGGGTCAAGGAGTCCCTGTTCTCCATGCTCGACGGCTACGGGGTGGTGCCGGCCGCGAACGTCCTCGACCTCTTCGCCGGTTCGGGCGGGCTGGGCTTCGAAGCGATGTCGAGGGGTGCCGCACAGGTCGACTTCGTCGATTCCTCGCTCGCTTCGATCCGCTCGCTGCAGGCCAATGCGGACAAGCTCGGCCTCGACCACTCCGCGACAGTCCACGCCGGGGACGTGCTCCAGTTCCTCGCCGGACTGCCCGGACCGGAGAATCCGGAGTCGCCGGTCTTCGACCTCGTGTTCATGGACCCGCCGTACCCGTTGGGGGAGGACGCTGTCACGCAGATCCTCAGGCGTCTGCGCACACACCTGGACATGGAGTCCATCGTCGTCGTCGAACGTGCTGCGCGCTCGCCGGAGCCGACGATGCCCGACGGGCTCGAAGTCTTCCGCGCGAAGACGTTCGGCGAGACCGCGATCCACTTCGTCCAGCTCGCCGGCGAGGCGGACGACGCGGCAGCTGCGGCGGACTAGAGCACGCTGGGGCTCAGAGCACGCTCGAGAGGAACTTGCGGGTGCGTTCGTGCTGCGGGTTGTTGAAGATCTGATCCGGCGGACCCTCTTCGAGCACCTGACCACCGTCGAACATCATCACCCGGTGTGAGACGTCGCGGGCGAACTGCATCTCGTGGGTGACCAGCAGCATCGTGATATCCGTGGTCTCGGCGATATCGCGCAGCACTTCGAGCACGTCGCCGACGAGTTCCGGATCGAGCGCCGAGGTGACCTCGTCGAGGAGGAGGATCTCCGGGTTCATCGCCAGGGCCCGGGCGATCGCCACACGCTGCTGCTGACCGCCGGAGAGGCGAGTCGGGTGCGCCCCGGCTTTGTCGGCCAGTCCCACGCGTTCGAGCAGCTCCTTGGCTTCCTTGGTCGCGTCGGCCTTGGACTTGCCGAGCACGTGCACGGGGGCTTCGATGATGTTCTCGAGCACGGTCATGTTCGGGAACAGGTTGAACTGCTGGAAGACCATGCCGATGCGCGTGGTCATCTCGCGGGTGCGCTTCTTCGGCAGCTCGACCCGCTTGCCGTCGCGCTCTTCGAACGTCAGCGGCTGACCGTCGACGAAGATGTAGCCGCCGGTGAGCTCTTCGAGGGTCATCACCAGCCGCAGGATCGTCGTCTTGCCCGATCCGCTGGGTCCGATGAGGGTGACGCGCTCGCCGGGAGCCACCGTGAAGTTGAGGTTCTTGAGCACCGTAGTCGGCCCGAAGCTCTTCTCCACGTCAGTGAATTCGATCGCCGGTGTGCCGGTGTCGGTTGGTGTGGCTGGGGTGTTCTCAGTAGGTGGCAAGACGTCGATCCAATCTCTGAATGAGCAGTGAGGTCGGGTAGCTGGCGGCGAGGAAGATGATGCCGGCCAGCGTGAAGGCTTCCGTATAGGCGAAGGTCGAACCGCCGAATTCCTTCGCGGCCGTGACGAGCTCGACGACGGAGATCGCGAACAGGAACGGTGTGTCCTTGAACATCGCGACCGCGTAGTTGCCCAACGACGGGATCGTCGCCCGCAGCGCCTGCGGGAGCACGATCGCGGTGAACGTGCGCACCGGCGGCAGCGACAGGGCGGTGGCCGCTTCGAACTGTCCCGGCGGTACGGCATCGATCCCGGCTCGGTAGCTTTCGGACATGTAGGTCGAATAGTGGATGCCGATGACGATGAAGCCGACGACGAGAGCCGGGATGTCGACGAGACCCGGAATGTCCGAGAACCCGAAGTAGACGAACAGCAGCTGAACGACCAGCGGGGTGTTGCGGATGAACGCGACGATGAGACGGACGAGCCAGTTGATCCACCGCGGCAGTCCGCGGATGGCGACGGCGAGGATGAGTCCGAGGATCGCGGCGATGACGGTGCCGACGACGGTGGCGATGAGCGTGTTGACGAACCCACGCAGCAGGATCGGCAGTGCTTCGGCGGCGAATTCCCAGTTCCAGATCACAGGGTGCCTCCCTTCGCACGTGCGGCATCGGACCGGGCCGCACGCCGGGCGTCGCGGCGATCGGTCCGTGAGTTCGGGCGCCTGCGACCCAGCGCAGCTGTGGCCCTGCGTTCGAGGAAGTTCATGAATTCCTGGAGCAGCCAGGCCAGCACGAAGTAGATGAGGAGACCGATCGAGAAGGCGAACATCGTGTCACCGGTCGACTGGCGCAGCTGGCCGACCTTGTCGGTGAGGTCGGAGAGAGTGATGAAGGAGACGACCGCCGTGCCCTTGAGAAGTTGGATGAGCAGGGTCGCGATCGACGGGATCATGAGCGCCCAGGCCTGCGGGAAGATCACACGGATCATCCGGCGGGTGGGGGAGAGGCTGAGCGCGATCGCGGCCTCCCACTGCCCGGGGGCCACGGTCTTGATCGAGGACCGGACCACCTCGGCGGAATAGGCTCCGTAGTTGAGCGCCAGCGCGCCGATGCCACAGGCCATGGGGTCGAGGTCGGCGCCGAGGAGCGGCAGCACGTAGAACAGCCAGAACAGCTGGACGAGCAATGAGGTGCCGCGGAAGAATTCGACGATGATGCGCGCCGGGATGCGCAGCCAGGCACTCGGCGAGGTCATCGTCAGACCCAGGATGAGGGCGATGAGCACGGCCCCGATGCTGCCGAGAACCGTGAGGATGATGGTTGTCTGAACTCCCTCCCACAGCTGTGGGAGGAAGTTCAGCAACGTCGTGATGTTGTCGTTCATGGTGCTGGAGTTGGCGCCGACTCAGGAGTCAGCGGTGGGAAGTTCGCCCTTGCACAGCTGATCGGTCGTGATCGACCCGTCGGGGCGCTCCTCGGCAGTGAAGCCGTAGTCGCCGACGGCGTCGAGGTAGGCGTCCTCGTCGGAGATGATCTTGTCCAGACCCTTGTTCCACTCGTCGCGGAGTTCCTCGTCATCGGTGCGGAAGACCGTGGCGCCGGCACCGATCTGCGGGACACCGTCGATCTCCTGGACGAAGGATTCGCTGACTTCGACACCGGCATCGGCGTTGTTCTTCGCCATCCAGTTGAGCGAGATGGCGGTCAGCGCAAAGACGTCGGCGCGACCGGTGGTCACGGCGTCCATACCGTCCTGCGGGGTGCCGACCTGCTGGGTCTCGATGCCGAGGTCTTTCGCATAGTCGGATTCGATGGCACCGGTCATGGTGGCGAGCTTGACGCCCTTGTCCTTGACGTCGTCGAGGTTCTTCATGCCGTCGAGCTTGCCCTCCTTGGTCATGAGGGCAGTCGTGTACATGAACTCGGGATCGCCGAAGGCGGCCTGCTCGCAGCGGTCGGGCAGGATCGACATGCCGGCGGAGATCGCGTCGAAGCGATCGGCATTGAGGCCGGGGATGAGAGATCCGAATTCGGTGTTGACGCCTTCGACGTCGTCGATGCCGAGCTCCTTGAACACGGCCTTGGCCAGGGAGACGGAAGCTCCCTGGAGCTCACCGCCCTCTTCGAAGCTGTACGGGGCCTCACCGGCGAAGCCGACGGTGATCTTTCCGTCGTCGATGGCCTTCTGGAGAGTCGACTTGTCCGAGTCGCTTCCGCCGCAGGCACCCAGTGTGAGCGTCAGCGCGAGGATCGAAGTCGCGGCGGCCAGTCCTTTGAGTTTCATATGCTGTTCCTTCCTTGAACGTCGACACATCGAGGTGACGTGCGTCTCTTGGACAGTATTCAATACTCATGTTGTCCGAATGTCACACTGTCTGACAACGTTATATGATCGTGACCGTGACGAATCCTCCTACTTCCGAGCTGCCGGTGCTGCGCAAAGTGGTCCGGGCGTCGACGATCGACCTCATCGTCGACCAAATCCGCAACGCCATCTACTCCGGGTCACTCGAGCCCGGTCAGTCGATCAGCGAAGTGCGCACGGCCGAGCTGCTCGGGGTGTCGCGGCCGTCCCTGCGGGAGGCCCTGCAGCGTCTCATCAGCGAAGGCGTGATGACGCATGCTCCCGGACGAGGTGTGCATGTGAGGCGGATGCGCACCGCCGATATCGACGACATCTACGCCGTGCGCGAGGCGATCGAGTCGCAGGCGGTCAAGCTCGTCGTCAGGCAGGGTCGGTCCACGTCACGGATCGGCACGGCGCTGCGAGAGCTCGAGCACGCCATCGAGGGCAACGTCGCGCGTACGATCGGCGACGCCGACCTCAACTTCCACCATGCGATCGTCGCGTCCTCCGGATCGGCGCGGCTGACCGACCTCATGAAGGTCTCGATGGTCCACACCCGACTGCTGTCGCTGTCCGAGAAGCGCGGCTACGAGGTCCGGTGCGATCTCATCGACAGCCACCGCAAGCTCGCCGAGGCGGTCGCCGCCGGTGACGAGCCCCGTTCCCTGGCCATCGTCGCGCGGATCATGGACGAGGCCGCCTCCCGACTGCACGGACCCGATGACGGTTTCGACGCCCAAGTCGTCAGGGGCCACGACGATGAGACGCCCGCCGGCGACCAGTGGCTGCAGCTGCGCGAGCGGCCGAACGATACGATGAGGGCATGAAGGTCGTCTGCCCCGGTTCCTATGACCCGATCACCATGGGTCATCTCGATATCATCGCCCGCAGCTCTCGGATGTTCGAAGAGGTCGTCGTGGCGGTCGTCCACAATCCCTCTAAGTCCGGTCGCTTCGACCCGGCCGTCCGCGCGGACCTCATCCGTCGATCCCTGACCGAGGACGAACGCACTCGGGGCGCACAGAACATCACGATCGACCTCGTCTCCGGGGGCCTCCTCGTCGACTACTGCACGAGAATCGGCGCTCCCGCCGTCGTCAAAGGTCTGCGCTCGGGCACCGACTTCGCCTACGAACTGCCGATGGCGCTGATGAACAAGCACCTGTCCGAGCTCGAGACGATCTTCGTCCCCGGTGACCCGAAGTTCGAACACGTCTCCTCCTCACTCATCAAGGAAGTCCACGGAGGCGGCGGGGACATCGCAGGCCTCGTCCCCACCTCGGTGCTCGACGCCCTGCGGGGAGACATCCCCGGCGACGGCGCTCGCTGAGGGATGGGCGCGGCGACTCCAGCCAACCGGGCGTGGTTTCCCGGCCTCGTCATCCATACCGTGCTCGCGCACGCCACCTACAACGGCGTCCGCGTCCTCATCTCCTACCGCACCCTCGAACTCGGCGGAACGGGGTTCGTCCTCGGCCTGATGACGGCCGTGTACTCCCTCGTCCCACTGCTCACCGCTCTCCTCATCGGCCGCCTCGTCGATCGGGGCTATGCCACCGCGGTGCTGTGGACGGGCACCGTGCTGTCCGTCCTGCCCGTCGCGCTCGCGGCCATGGCCCCCAACCTCGGCGTGCTGCTGGTCGCCACGATGAGCCTCGGCGTCGGACAGCTGCTGACCACGGTCGCCTCCCAAGCACTCATCCCGCAGAGCTTCCCGGCGGCCCAGATGACATCGAAGTTCGGCCACCTCACCCTCGGCGTCTCGATCGGGCAGACCATCGGACTGCCTCTGGCGGGAATGGTCGCCGATGCCACCTCGGGGGACACCGCGATCACGAACGCCCTGTGGTTCATGACCGCGGTCTCCGCGCTCACCCTCATCGCCGCCGTCATCGTCATGCTCCGCGGCAGGACCCCTCACGTCTCCCGCGCCGAGGCGGCCGAAGGGGCGCAGACGCCGTGGGCGCTCCTGTCGATCAGGGGGATGAAACCGGCGATCTTCGCGTCCATGGCCACGCTCGCCGCCGTCGACCTGATGACCGCCTACCTGCCGCTCATCGGGCAGCAGAACGGACTGTCCGTGACCACGGTGACCTGGCTGCTCGCCCTGCGCACCCTGGCCTCGGTGGTCTCACGGCTCTTCATCGGAAGCCTCACGGCCAGGTGGCGGGACCTGTCTCTGCTGTGGACCGCCTCGGCGATGGCCGGCATCAGCGTCGTCCTCATCCCCGTGTTCAGCCAACCGTGGATGCTCGGGCTGCTGCTCGCGGTCGCGGGATTCTGCTTCGGACTCACCCAGCCGCTGACCATGTCGTGGGTGTCCGCGCTGGCCGATGCGAAGAATCGGGCCGCGGTGCTCTCGATCCGCCTGGCGGGCAACCGACTCAGCCAGGTCGCGATCCCCTCGGCCGCCTCGGCGCTGACGATCGTCGCCGGCTCCGGGGTCGTGTTCACGATGTCCGGAGCGCTGCTCCTCATTGCCGGGGCAGTGACCTGGCGCAATCATCACGAACGATGGTGACGAGGAACACCTGCACGGCCGATGAGGACCGATTGGTAATGACCGCTGACAATGATTAGAATGGTGAGTCGCGTGTGAACGCAGGAGCGACATCCTCAAACGCACCAGGAGGACAGGGCATGAAGAACAGATCTGAATTCGTCTATGATCTCAGATCCATGGGACTGCTCGGTCATCCGGGTGAGTGGGAACGGGTGAACACCACCTTGTCGGCTCCAGCGGATCTCAAGATCGAAGTGATCGGGGTTGGTCAAGGTTCACCACTGACGCTCGAGCTGATGTTCGAGAGTGTGTCGGAGGGGATCTACGTGTCGGGCACAGTCTCGGCGACGGCCCGCGGCGAAGACGCGAGGACGCTCGAACCCATCGAGCTGCCTATAGATGTGGACATCCAGGAGATGTACGTCTATGAGCAGGCCGAAGGGGACGAGGACTCCTACGTCATCGACCGGGATCAGCTCGACCTCGAGCCCGCGATCAGAGACGCCGTCGTGATGGCTCTGCCGTTCAATCCCTCGCGGGATGAGAGCGAGGAGTTCAGCTACACCCTGGGGGAGGACCTCGAGGTGGACGAGGACGAATCCGAATCGCCGTTCGCATCATTGAAGAATCTGTTGGAAGAGAAGAAAGAGAGCTAGACGTGGCTGTTCCGAAGCGTAAATTGTCGCGCAGCAACACCCGCCACCGTCGTTCGCAGTGGAAGGCCAAGGCTCCGAACCTGGTCAAGACTGTGGAGAACGGTCGCGTTGTGTACTCGCGCCCCCACCAGGCCAAGGTCGTCGAAGACGCAGCCGGCACCCCGCTGTACCTCGAGTACAAGGGCCGCAAGGTCGCTGACGTCTGAGACTGTGGACACAGACACCACAGCAGCACTGAAGAAGAGTCTCGGGATCGATATTGATCCCGAGACTTTTCGTCTCGCGCTCACGCACCGCTCCTTCGCCTTCGAGGCTGGTGGCATCCCCACCAACGAGCGCCTCGAGTTCCTCGGCGACTCCGTTCTCGGCCTCGTCGCCACCGAGTCGCTGTTCTACGACAACCCGGACCTGCCCGAAGGCCAGCTGGCCAAGATGCGTTCGGCCGTCGTCAACACGCGCGCCCTCGCCTCGATCGCCCGCCGGCACGGCATCGGCGAGCACATTCTGCTGGGCAAGGGTGAGGAGCTGACCGGAGGCCGGAACAAGGACTCGATCCTCGCCGACACGGTCGAAGCGCTCATCGGCGCGACCTTCGTCTCCCGCGGACGCGAAGAGGCCTTCGCCTTCGTCCACCGCCTCATCGACGGCATGCTCGACGACGCGGTCAACCTCGGCGCGGGGATGGATTTCAAGACCACCCTGCAGGAAGCGGCTGCCGACCTCGACCTCGGTGCCGTGAGCTACGAGATCACCTCGGCCGGGCCCGACCATGCGATGGTGTTCACCGCCACCGCGATGCTCGGGGCGAACAACTGGGGCGCCGGCGACGGTTCGTCGAAGAAGGCCGCCGAAGCCGCGGCCGCCGAGGTGGCCGTCAAAGCCATCCGCACCATCTACCCGGACTACCGGCGCTGAGCCTCACCGTGGTCTCTTTGTGCGCTCACGGGCGTATGCCTGATCGAATCGAGGGTCACTGATGCCTGAGCTTCCCGAAGTCGAAAGTGTCCGTCGCGGCGTCGACGAATGGACGGCCGGGACCACGATCACCGGCGCCGAAGTGGCCGACCCCCGAATTCTGGGCACGACGTCCCAGCGGCGCATCGATCCGTCCGCGGTCTCCGGGTTCGCTTCGGCTGTGACCGGGGCACACATCCTCAAGGCCGAACGGCGCGGGAAGTTCATGTGGCTGAGCCTGGGAGAGGCGACTGCGCCTTCCTCGGAGACGGCGGGCTCGGGGGCTCGCTCGCCGCTGACGCCTGAACTCGGCATCCTCGTGCATCTGGGCATGAGCGGACAGCTGCGCATCCATTCGCCCGGCGAGGAGCTCCACCGGCACACGCGTGCGGTCCTGCGCCTCGACAGCGAGCGCGAACTGCGCTTCGTCGACCAACGGATCTTCGGCCATATCGGCGTCCAACCCCTCGTCCACGGGTACGGGCGACTCGTCCCCGCCTCGGCGATCCATATCGCCCCCGATCCGCTCGAAGCCGCGTTCGATCCGGAACGGGTCGTGGCGGAGCTTGCGAAGAAGCGCACGGCGATCAAGGCCGCGCTGCTCGACCAGACGCTGGTCAGCGGAATCGGAAACATCTACGCTGATGAGGCGCTGTTCCGGGCGGGAGTCCACCCCCTGGCAGTGCCGGCGCGGACACGGAAGAACCGCCTGACCGCGGTCATCGAATCCGCGACGACAGTGATGAGCGACGCCCTGGCCGTGGGCGGGACGAGCTTCGACGCTCTCTACGTCAACGTCAACGGCGAATCCGGATACTTCGATCGCGCCCTGCTCGTCTACGGGCGCGGGGGACAGGAATGCGTGCGCTGCGGGACCGAGATCGTCAAGATCACCGTCGGCGGACGCGGAACCCACTACTGCCCCGTGTGCCAGAAGGTCCCGCGGTATCGGTAGGCGGGATGCCCCTCACCGCTGCTCGTATTTCCTCGCGTTCGTCGCGCTTCCTCCTGTCAGCACTCCATCAGTCACCGGCAGCGGCTGTCTGCACCGGTGCAGCGCGCTGACATGACGCTCCGGGTGCGCGATGCCTGCGATCAGCGGCCGGGGAGATCGGACTGCTGGGACATTCGTGCCAGATAAGCCTTGTGGCCGTCGATGAGGGCTCTCTGCGCCTCGCCGTGGTCGGGCGGGGTGAGTACGTTCGCGGGGTTCGTCGGAGACAGCCACAGCGAGTCGACCTCGACGATCCGACCGCTCCTGAGACGCGCGGCCGCCGCCAGCCGCGGGCGTGAACCCGGGGCGGGGATGAGAATGCGGTCGAGATCCAGCCAGGCGATCCGATGAGGTCTGCCGGTGAAGCCGCACCAGATGAACTCCTCAGGAGTGATCTCCAACCGGGCGCGAGCACCCATGTGGAAGTTCACCCAGGCGCCGATGAGCAGGATGACCGGGCCGAAGAGGAAGATGAGGGCCACAGGGTCGCCGACGACGGCGATGACGATGAGGGTGATGAACGCGAGTATCGCCATGACGACCAGCATCCATCCGACGAACTTCGAGATGTTCCCCTCGCGTCTGATAACTGTATTCATCCGATCAGGTTCTGCCTCTCCGAGCGCTCCGTTCACCGTATTCTGCTCGTCGCAGTGTGCCCACCGCGGTCAAAGACCCACCGCCGCGCTAGGACTGAGAAGGCCCCGTCGGTGACGACGGGGCCTTTTATGCTCCCCCGGCTGGGCTCGAACCAGCGACCCTTCGATTAACAGTCGAATGCTCTGCCAACTGAGCTACGGAGGAAAGATGCGCAGTGATCTGCGCACGAGGAGAAACTCTACCAAAAGATTCGGGATCTCGCCGCCGCCTGCCGATATGCTGGGTGCCAATATGCATCTCAAAAGCCTGACACTGCGGGGATTCAAGTCCTTCGCCTCGGCGACGACCCTCCGATTCGAGCCGGGGATCACCTGCGTCGTCGGACCCAACGGCTCGGGCAAGTCCAACGTCGTCGACGCCCTGTCCTGGGTGATGGGCGAGCAGGGCGCGAAGAATCTGCGCGGCGGAAAGATGGACGACGTCATCTTCGCCGGAACCTCGAAACGCCAGGCCCTGGGACGCGCCGAGGTGACTCTGACCATCGACAACACCGACGGAGCCATCCCCGTCGACTACACCGAGGTGACGATCTCGCGGACCCTGTTCCGCACCGGCGGTTCCGAATACGCCGTCAACGGTGCCCCGGCCAGGCTGCTCGACATCCAAGAGCTGCTCAACGACTCCGGCCTGGGCAAGGAGATGCACGTCATCGTCGGTCAGGGCCGCCTCGATGCGATCCTCCACGCCGACCCGCTGGAGCGCCGCAGCTTTATCGAAGAGGCCGCCGGGGTGCTCAAGCACCGACGCCGCAAGGACAAGGCGGTCCGCAAACTCACCGGACTGCAGACGAACCTCGACCGGCTCACCGATCTGCGCACCGAACTCAACCGGCAGTTGGGACCCCTGGGGCGGCAGGCCGAAGCCGCTGCGAAGGCCGCGACCGTGCAGGCGACGCTGCGTGACGCCACCGCCAGGCTGCTCGCCGACGATGCCGTGCGGATGCAGTCCTCCCTGGCCTCGACGAGCGAGGGCGACGACCACAGCGACCGCATCACCGAACTCGACCACCGCCGCACCCGCACCGAGGCGCGGCTGTCGGAGATCGAAGCCCGGTTGTCCGAACTCGACTCCGAACTCGATGTCCAACGCACCGCGGAATCGCGGACACAGACGCAGATCGTGCGCGCCCAGGGACTGAGCCGCCGGGCCGAGGACAAACGCTCCCACCTGCTGTCGGAAGTCACTAGCTTGGGGCAGAGGGAAGCGAAGTCACCCGAAGAGCTGCGCGCCCAAGCCGAACGCAACCGCTCCGAACTCACAGAGGCCGAAGCGGCCGTGACCGAGAAGACGAACGCACTCGAGGCCAGTCAGCAGCGGAAGGACGAGCTCACCCAGGCGCTGCGCAGCGCCGAAGACGAGGTCAAGGCCGCACAGATCGCCATCACCGAAGCGGTGAAGAACCGTTCGGCCCTGCAGTCGAAGCAGACCCAGGCGGCCGAGCGGATCACCGACCTCAAGTCTCGGATCGAAGCCAACCGCGCAGAGATCGACACCGTCACCGCCCGCATCGCCGAGCGTGAGAGGGACCTCGAAACCGCGGAGACCGGAGTCGAGGACGTCGAGGCCGGTGAGACCGAACTCGACTCCGCGTACGAGGCGGCGCAGGAGAGCCTCGAGAAGTTGGAGACCGAACGCAGCGGCCTGCAGGAGCAGCGGGCGCAGGTCGCGTCCGAACTGTCATCGGCGAAGGCCCGCGCGGAAGCTCTGGCCCTGGGCACCGCACTGGAAGCCGACCTCGACGACATCGTCAACGCCGAACTGCCGGGGGTGCGCACCGCCGTGACCGAACGGCTGAGCGTCGACCACGGCTTCGAAATGGCCGCGGCCGCCGCGCTGTCGACCACGGTCTCCGGCGTCATCGTCGATGACAGCGCAGCGGCGCTGGCAGTGCTCGACCACCTCGGCGAGGACACGAACGTGTCACTGACGATCCCCGCCGGGGTCGAATCAGCGACCGGGAAGGGCCAGGGGAGTGCCCTCGAGACGCTGCCGGAGCTGCCGGCCCTGGGCGACCTGCGCTGGCTCTCCGAAGTCGTCGACAGCGACGTTCCCGAACTGCGGACTCTGGTGGCCCGGGCCCTGCACGGAGTCGTCTGCGTCCCCGACGCGCGCACCGGAATCGAGCTGACCGAGTCCCGACCGGAACTCACCGCCGTCACCGTCGCCGGGGAAGTGCTCACCGCGACCCGCATCAGCCGGGCCCGCACCGCCTCGGGCACACGCTTAGCCTCACAGACCGCGCTCGAGGACACCCGGTCCCAGATCACCGACCTCGAGGACCGGGCAGGCAAGCTCGACGCCTCCTTGAGGGAACTCGAACCGCGCTTGAGCGCAGCGCGGGAGGAATCGGCCGCGGCGCTCGACGCTCTCCACTCCTCGGATGCGAAGATCATGGCCGCCGCCGAGGAGGTCTCGCGCATCACCGGTGAGATCGGCGTGGCCCGCACTCGACTGCAGCGCGCGCAGGACAACGCCACCGAACTCGACGCCCGCCTGACCGCCGCAGAACGTGACTCCCAATCGGCCGCGGCGGCACTGGCGTCCGCCGCCGAGGTCGACGAAGTCGTCGACACCGCGGCCCGGGACGAGCTCAGCGCCCAGGTCGCCCAGGCCGCCGACGACCTCGTCGAAGCCCGCATCAGCCACCGATCGGCCGCCGACCGGGCCCGGTTCCTCAGCGACCGGGTCGACTCCCTCCTGCGAGCGGCGAAGGCCGAAGAGGCGGCGCGGGAGCAGACGCAGCGCGCGATCGCGAAGAAGAAGCGCGCGGCCGCCTCGGTGCAGCTCATCGCCGAGACGGCGGCCGACGCCGCGGAGCTGGCGACCTCCACGGTGGCCGAACTCGGTGAGGCGATCCAGGTCCTCGTCGACGAACGCGGCGGTCTGCGCGAAGAGAAGGGCCGCCTCGGCGAGGAATTGGGGTCGACGCGAACACAGCTGCAGAAGCTCAAGGACGCCGCCGCCGAGGCGGAACTGGCGAAGGAGCGATTCAGGCTGAAACTCGAGGAGATCGCACACCGGTCGGAAGAGGAGACGGGGTTGGGCATCGATCGTCTCATCGACGAATTCGGGCCGCATCTGCCCGTCCCGTCATTCGATGAGGACGTCGAGGATCGTCCGTATGTGCGCGCCGAGGTGGAGAAGCGGCAGAAGCAGGCGGCTTCGCAGCTCAAACGCATCGGCACGGTCAATCCGCTTGCGCTCGAGGAGTACGAGGCGCTGAAGGAACGGCATCAGTTCCTCGAGAAGCAGATCGCTGACATCGAATCCTCGCGCAAGGACCTCATGCAGCTCGTCGAGGAGGTCGACCGGCACGTCGAACGCGTCTTCGCCGACGCCTATGCGGATACGGCGCGGGAGTTCGAGGACATCTTCTCCCGTCTCTTCCCCGGTGGTGAGGGCGCCCTGAGCCTGACCGATCCGAACGATATGCTCACCACTGGCGTCGACGTCCACGCCCGCCCGGCCGGCAAGAAGGTCAAACGCCTGTCTCTGCTCTCCGGCGGGGAGCGGTCGCTGGTCGCCGTGGCCATGCTGGTCGCGATCTTCAAGGCCCGGCCGAGTCCGTTCTACGTCATGGACGAGGTCGAAGCGGCCCTCGACGATCTCAACCTCTCGCGCCTGCTCACGGTGTTCAAGGAGCTCCAGGACTCCTCGCAGCTCATCGTCATCACCCACCAGAAGCGGACCATGGAGATCGCCGATGCCCTCTACGGAGTGACGATGCACGGCGATGGGGTGTCGAAGGTCATATCGCAGCGGATTCCGTGAACCACGGCACCCGGTCTGCCCGCCGCGCCCGAGGTGACGGGCCCGCGATGAGGACACAAGGCCGTTTGACGGTGACGTCCAGGACAGTCCCAGCGAATTTTGCAACTGCCGTATGGCGGGCCAGCACAATTGTCGTCGCCGGGGACTATAGACTTGGGCCGAGACACAGGTAATCAAAGAACGTGAGGAGCGAGACGTCCATGGCCGAGGCTGCTGTGCTGCGAGGTGGCTCGAGGGCATGAATTCGGTACTCGTCGTCATCGTCGGACTCGCGATCTCCTTCGCTCTGGCACTCGTCGTCGTCCTCCTCGTGGCTCTGCCCGGCCTGCGTGCCGAAGGACGCCTGCGATACTCCTCCGACGTGCAGCGCTTCCGACTGCCGCCCGAGTGGACCGGCTACGACGACGAAGTCCATGAGTTCTTCGGCCACGACGACGGCACCTCGCACCTGGCGACGAGGGAACAGGCGGCAGTGACCGCGATCCGCGACCACTCCTATGTGCTGCGTCCCCAACCCCGACGCCATGCCGCACCCTCACTCATCACGGTGCGCCCGCGCACCCGCCATTGGAAGATCCCCGAGTCGGGAACCGGGTGGAAGACCACCGCCGGACTGCTCTTCGGCAGCCGCGGGTCCTGAGCTTCGCACCCACGGTCTCGAGCGGTCGAGACTCACGACAACGACGACCGCGCCGACTGATTCCGGCGCGCTCAACGACACACAGACACCACCGGAAGAATCCGGGAACTCGAGTGCCGACGGCTCGGACGGCGGCGCTCAAAGGAGGACGGAAGAACCATGGATCAGCCGATCATCTTGCTCATCGTCGCGGCGATCGTGTTCGCCCTCGTCGTCGCGCTAGGCATCTCGCTGCGCGTCAACGCCCGGAAGAAAGGGCTGGATGAGCGGCGCGGCATCGATGCGGAGGTCACCGGTGAGCCGAGCATCGACGACGTCGCCGAGGCGGTCGAGAAGGACAGAGCCGAAACGCGCGGATCCGAGGTTCCCACCGAACCGGCCAGCCGCCTCGTCCGACTGCGGCAGCGCCTGGCGAAGTCGAACTCCGGGCTCGGCCGCGGGCTGCTCAACCTCCTCTCACGCGACAACCTCGATGAGTCCGCCTGGGAGGAGATCGAGGACACGCTCATCCTCGCCGATGTCGGCGTCGAACCGACGACCGAACTCGTCGACCGCCTGCGCGAGCGCGTCAAGGTGCTCGGCACCCGGGACCCCGAAGAGGTCCGCGGACTGCTGCGCGAAGAGCTCATCACGCTCGTCGACCCGACGATGGACCGGTCGCTGGCCGATGCCGGCACGGGCGACGACCCCTCCGTCATCCTCGTGGTCGGGGTCAACGGTGCGGGGAAGACGACGACGGTGGGCAAGATCGCCCGTGTGCTCGTCGCCGAGGACAAGTCCGTGCTGCTCGGAGCCGCGGACACCTTCCGTGCCGCCGCAGCCGAACAGCTGGCCACATGGGGCGAACGCGTCGGCGTCGAAACCGTCCGCAAGGACGAAGGGGCCGACCCCGCCTCGGTGGCGTACTCAGCCGTCGAGAAGGGGCAGGCCGACGGCACCGACGTCGTCCTCATCGACACCGCCGGGCGGCTGCAGAACAAACGCGGCCTCATGGATGAGCTCGGCAAGGTCAAGCGGGTGGCCACCCGCCCGCTGGGGGAGGGCCACGAGATCGACGAAGTGCTGCTCGTCCTCGACGCGACCACCGGACAGAACGGCATGCAGCAGGCGAAGGTCTTCGCCGAGGCGGTCGACATCACCGGAATCGTGCTCACCAAGCTAGACGGCACCGCGAAGGGCGGAATCGTCGTCGCCGTCCAGCGTGAGCTCGGCGTGCCGGTCAAGCTCATCGGACTCGGCGAAGGCGCCGACGACCTCGCACCATTCACTGCCGAAGGATTCGTCGACGCGCTGCTTGACTGAGGGCTGATTGAACGCTCAGCAGTCCCGACGGCATTGTCGCGCAACTGATCCCGCACATTCTTCGAGCCTGGTCTCACCCGCATATTCGCAGGGTGAGACCAGGCTTGTCACATTCTGGAAACATTGACGACTCACCACTGTGACATGCGTCATGCAGACTGTGTCTGCCCGGTTCGTTTCGGAACCGGCCGAGACACGAAAGAGACGAAAGAGACGACATGGAACTCGATGCAGTGAATGTATGGATGATGGTCGCCGCGGGGTTGGTGCTGCTCATGACCCCCGGGGTGGCGTTCTTCTACGGAGGAATGACGCGGATCACCTCGGCGATCAATATGATGATGATGGTCTTCTCCGCGATGGCCGTCGGTGGACTCGTCTGGGTCCTCTTCGGCTACGGACTGAGCTCCGGTGACTCGATCGCCGGAATCGTCGGCAACCCGCTGTCCGAACTCGGACTCACCGGCTCGGTCGCGAACGACCCGGCCTCGCTGATCTCCATCGGCTACGGTTCGACGTTCGCGATGATCGCGATCGCCCTCATCGCCGGCGCGGTCGCCGACCGGGCGAAGTTCTCCACCTGGCTGGTCTTCTCCGCCGCGTGGGTGACCCTCGTGTACTGCCCCCTGGCGTTCATGGTCTGGGGAGACGGACTGCTCAGCGAATCCGGCGCGATCGGCAGTCTGTTCGGGCCGGCCATCGACTTCGCCGGAGGCACGGTCGTCCACATCAATGCCGGCATCTCCGCCCTGGTGCTCGTCGTCGTCATGGGTCGTCGCGCCCGCTTCTCGACCCCGCACAAGCCGCACAACATCCCGATCACCGTGCTCGGGGCTGCGCTGCTGTGGTTCGGCTGGTTCGGGTTCAACGGCGGTGCCGCCACCACCATCGAACAGGGCGGACTCATCTGGATCAACACGCTGGCAGCACCTGCCGCTGGCATGATCACCTGGATCATGATCGAACGCCTGCGCGCCTCGCGACCGAGCAGCATCGGCAGCGTCTCGGGAGCTATCGCCGGCCTCGTCGCGATCACCCCGGCGTGTGCGAACGTCGATCCCTATGCAGCCATCCTCATCGGAATCGCGGCAGGCGCCGGTGCGATCTTCGCCGTCGAAGCGAAGAACCGTCTGCGCTATGACGATGCGCTCGATGTCGTGGCCGTTCACCTCGTCGCCGGAATCATCGGCACCGTGATGATCGGGTTCTTCGCCTTCCCGAACGAAGACGGACCGGCCGGCCTCTTCTACGGAGGCGGACTCGAACTCCTCGTTGCACAGGTGCTCGCCTGTCTCGTGGCCATCGTCTTCGCCGGTCTCGTCACGCTCGCGATCTCCCTGGTCCTGCGCTCGACGATGGGGCTGCGGATCGACCCGCGGGAGGAACTCGAGGGAATCGACACCTTCGAACACGCCGAGCAGGCCTACTCGTTCCGGTGACCCCAACAGACGCCCGTCCAGGCGGCCGGTGGGTCTCGCCGGCCGCGTGAACGGGGGAGAGTGCGACGTCGTGCTCATTGATCGCCTCGGCAGGGTGGAAGCAGACCACCCCGCCGAGGCGATCGGCCGTTCCGCTTGCAGGTGAAGCATTTGTGCCGCCTCGGCGTTCGGCAATTGACGAATACTTGAAGGCCAGCGCCACCTCGGCGAGGGTTCACGGGGCATTGTCAGCACTCTTGGTTTCAGCCCGGCACGGGTGAGTTGCTAGTCTAGAGAGTCGACCAAACCATCGTGAAGAAGGCTTGTACGTGTTTAACTCTCTGTCCGACAGGCTCACCGCGACTTTCAAGAATCTGCGCGGGAAGGGCCGGCTGTCCGAAGCCGACGTCGATGCCACCATCCGTGAGATCCGACGTGCCCTGCTCGACGCCGACGTCGCCCTGCCTGTCGTGCGTGCCTTCACCGGCCGGATCCGCGAACGCGCCCTGTCCGAGGAGGTCTCGGCCGCGCTCAACCCCGGCCAGCAGGTCGTCAAGATCGTCAACGACGAACTCGTCGGCATCCTCGGCGGGCAGACCCGTCGCCTCAACTTCGCCAAGCGTCCGCCGACGGTCATCATGCTCGCCGGCCTCCAGGGTGCCGGTAAGACCACCCTGGCCGGAAAGCTCGCCCACTGGCTGAAGTCCGAGGGCCACCGTCCCATGCTCGTCGCCGCCGACCTGCAGCGGCCCAACGCCGTCAACCAGCTCCAGATCGTCGGCGAACGTGCCGGTGCCGTGGTCTATGCCCCGGAGCCGGGCAACGGCGTGGGCGATCCGATCCAGGTCGCCACCGACTCGATCGAGGTCGCGAAGTCCAAACTCCACGACGTCGTCATCGTCGATACGGCCGGCCGCCTCGGCATCGACGAGGAGCTCATGGCCCAGGCCGCGGACATCCGCAGCGCGGTCAACCCCGACGAAGTCCTCTTCGTCATCGACGCGATGATCGGTCAGGACGCGGTGAAGACCGCCGAGGCGTTCCTCGACGGCGTCGACTTCACCGGCGTCGTGCTCTCGAAGCTCGACGGTGACTCCCGCGGCGGTGCCGCGCTGTCCGTCGCCGAGGTGACCGGGAAGCCGATCATGTTCGCCTCGACGGGCGAATCGATGAAGGACTTCGAGCAGTTCCATCCGGACCGGATGGCCGACCGGATCCTCGACATGGGCGACATCATGACGCTCATCGAGCAGGCCGAGAAGAACTTCGACGAAAAAGAGACCGAGAAGCTCAAGAAGAAGGTCGAGTCCGGCGAGGACTTCGACCTCAACGACTTCCTCACGCAGATGGCGGGCCTGAAGAAGATGGGCTCGATGAAGAAGATGCTGGGCATGATGCCAGGCATGAGCCAGTACAAGGATCAGCTGGCGAACTTCGACGAGCGTGAGGTCGACCGGGTCGAAGCGATTGTGAGATCGATGACACCCCAGGAGCGCACCAACCCGAAGATCCTCAACGGCTCCCGTCGTGCCCGCGTCGCCAAGGGCGCCGGCACCACGGTCACCGCGGTCAACCAGCTCATGGAGCGCTTCACGCAGGCGCAGAAGATGATGCGGTCGATGACCCGTGGCGGCGGCGGAATGCCCGGAATGCCCGGTGGCGGCGGTATGCCGCAGATGCCCGGAATGGGCGGAATGCCTGGTGCCGTGGGTGGAAAGAAGAAGAAACCCGCGGGGAAGAAGAAGGGCCGCAAGGGCGGTCAGTCGGGCAACCCGGCCAAGCGTGCGCAGGAGGCGCAGGCGCTGGCCGATAAGAAGGCGGGCAAGACCCAGGACCCGGTCGGTTCGGCCTTCGGCGGTGTCGACCTCGGCGCCGATGAGGAATTCGACCCGGCGAACCTGCCCAAGGGCTTCGGGGGAATCTTCCCAGGTGGCAAGAAGTAGAGGCTTCTGGCACAATTGACTCTTGTACTTTTGCTCTCGGTCCGGGCCCTCTCATCCGCGCCGAAGTGATAGTCCGAGCCGCGGCTTCCAGCAGATCAACCCCACGATTCTTCTGGTACAGCTGTGCACACAGAACACAAAAGGAGACACCACTAAAGTGGCAGTCAAAATTCGTCTGACCCGCATGGGCAAGATCCGTGCACCCTTCTACCGCGTCGTCGTCGCTGATTCGAAGACTCGTCGTGACGGTAAGGCCATCGAGCAGATCGGCATCTACCACCCGACCCGTGAGCCTTCGGTCATCGAGATCGATTCCGAGCGCGCACAGTACTGGCTGTCGGTCGGCGCACAGCCGAGCGACCAGGTCAAGGCTCTGCTCAAGCTCACCGGTGACTGGCAGAAGTTCAAGGGCGAGGGTGAAGCGGTCAACACCGTCAAGCCGCAGCCGGAGAAGGAAGCCTACGTGGCCCCCAACGCCGAATCGGTGATCAAGGAAGCCATCACGCAGAAGGGCGGCAAGTCCGCTGACGCTGCCGAGGCTCCGGCCGAGGAAGCAGCCGAAGCCGCACCTGAGGCCGCTGAAGAAAGCGCTGAAGCCTGAGATGTTGCCTGATTCGCTCGAGCATCTGGTCCGCGGAATCGTCGATCATCCCGACGACGTCTCCGTTCGTTCGCGTTCGTCGCAGCGCGGCACGACCCTCGAGGTCCGGGTTCACCCCGACGACCTCGGCCGGGTCATCGGCCGTGCAGGCAGGACCGCCAAGGCCCTGCGCACCGTGATGAACTCGCTGGCCGGCCGTGAGTCGGTGCGAGTGGACCTCATCGAGGCGTAATTCCGACATCCGAGAGGGGATGCAGTGCAGATGCGCTGCATCCCCTCTCGTGCATTCATCCGCCGGTCGCCGACTACACTGGTGCCAGAGCACGGCGGTCCGCCGGCTGACCGCAAGAGAAGTCATCCGGACGCATGATCGGCCGGACAGGCAGTGACAGCACACTTCGAGGAGCAGTATGGACACGGTGATCGCCCGGCTGGGCAAGCCGCACGGAATCAAAGGCGAATTCACCGTCGAGGTGCGCACCGACCGACCCGAGGAACGGCTCAATCCCGGTGAGACCTTTGCCACCGATCCCGATATCGGAGTGCTGACGCTGAAGTCGGCGAGGTGGCACCGCGACCGCCTGCTCCTGGCCTTCGACGAGGTCCCCGATCGCAATCGTGCCGAGGAGATCCGCAATACCCTCATCCTCGCCGAGGCGGACGACGACGAGGACGAAGCCGATGCCTGGTACCTCGACGACCTCATCGGACTCCAGGTCTATGAGAACGACGCCCTCGTCGGCGAGATCGTCGACGTCACCAACGGCACCGCCCAGGATCTGCTCCATATGAAGCACGCGGACGGACACGTTGTGCTCATTCCCTTCGTCACCGAGATCGTGCCCGACGTCGATATCGACTCCGGCCGCATCAGCGTCACCCCGCCCGCCGGCCTCTTCGACGCCGAATGAGCGAATCGTCCCCGATGACCGACAGCGACACCCCCGCCGAAGCGACTGGATCGGACCCTGTGACCCAGGGTGCGACCCCCGCCGAGGCGGTCGGACCGCAGATGTCGATCGACGTCGTCTCGATCTTCCCCGAGTATCTTGCCGGTCTGCAGCTCTCGCTCATCGGCAAGGCCGTCGACCGCGGTCAGCTGAGCCTGGACGTCCACGACCTGCGGGACTTCACCTTCGACCGGCACAACACCGTCGATGACTCGCCCTACGGTGGGGGAGCGGGCATGGTCATGAAGGCCGAACCCTGGGCCCTGGCTCTCGAGCACATCCTGGCAGGTCGCAGCAGTGCGGAGGGCGAAGGCCCGGAAAGTGCTCAGAGTGCGGGTCCTGCAGCCGGAGGCAAGCCGACGCTCATCGTGCCCAGCCCTGCCGGGCAGGTGTTCGATCAGCGCATCGCCGAGGACCTCGCCGCCCGCGACCACCTCGTCTTCGCCTGCGGACGCTACGAAGGCATCGACCAGCGTGTCATCGATTGGGCGGGCGAGCACTTCGAACTGCTGCCCATGAGCATCGGCGACTACGTGCTCAACGGCGGCGAAGTCGCCTCGATGGTGATGATCGAAGCCGTCAGCCGCCTCATCCCCGGCGTCATCGGCAACCCCGAGTCGCTGACCGAGGAAAGCCACGAAGACGGACTGCTCGAATACCCGATCTACACGAAGCCGGCGAACTGGCGCGGACGTGACGTGCCCGAGATCCTGCTCAGCGGCAACCATGCCGCGATCGCCCGGTGGCGACGTGACCGACGTCTCGAACGCACCGCGGATGTCAGACCGGATCTGCTCGAGAGACTCGATGACCTGAGCAAGGACGACCTCGCGGCGCTTCAGCGGTTTGAGTCCGAGCGCTCAACCGTGACAGAATAGAGCGTCGCGTTTGTTGGCGCTCACCTGCTTCAGGGGGATGAGTGCCCACGGTGGCTCGCCGCAGAGATTCGGCGGGTCGACGGGGAGAGATCCCGACAGACGATCCAGCTACCGGTTCACCGGTCCGATATGCGTGTCCTCGACCTGAAGCAGAGGCCACAGGAGAAACCACAATGCAGAAGCTCGATGTTGTAGATGCAGCCTCGCTGAAGTCTGACGTTCCCGAATTCCGCCCGGGCGACACCCTCAACGTTCACGTCAAGGTGATCGAAGGTTCGCGCTCGCGTATCCAGGTCTTCAAGGGAATCGTCATCCGTCGCCAGGGCGACGGCGTTCGCGAGACCTTCACCGTTCGTAAGATCAGCTTCGGCGTCGGTGTGGAGCGTACCTTCCCGGTGCACTCGCCCAACGTCGACAAGATCGAGGTCCTCACCCGCGGTGCAGTGCGCCGTGCGAAGCTGTACTACCTGCGCGAACTGCGCGGCAAGGCTGCTCGCATCCGCGAAAAGGCCTGATTTGCCCGGCACTGTGGGCGATGATCACACGGTGCCGATCAGACATGAAGACGCGACCTTCGGGTCGCGTCTTCTGTCTTCGGCACGGTTCTGGAAGACGATTGCGGCGATCGTCGTCGTCATCATCGTCCTCGGCGGATCGGTCCGCGGGTTCGTCATCCAGCGCTTCACCATTCCGAGTGCTTCGATGGAGCCGACGCTCAAGGTCGACGATTCGATCACGGTGTGGCGTCCGGATGCGCTGCGCGGTGACCTCCAACGCGGAGACATCGTCGTCTTCGACGGTCGCGGATCGTTCGTCGACGATGCGCTGCCCACACCTCTGCAGAAGATCGGCTCCTGGGTCGGACTCGGCCCCCGGGACGTCTACTACGTCAAGCGCGTCATCGCCGTCGGCGGTGACAGCCTCGAATGCTGCGACGCGAAGGGGCGTCTGCTGCTCAACGGCAAACCTCTGCGCGAAGACTATGCCCCCACTCCCGCCTCGGCGGTGGAATTCTCCGTCGAAGTCCCCGACGGCACCATGTGGGTGATGGGCGACAACCGCAATGAATCCGCCGATTCCCGGTCGCTGCTGGGACGGCCCGGTGGGGGATTCATCCCCACCGATCGGGTCATCGGCCCCGTGATCGGGCACGGCTCCTCGATCGACTGAGCGCCGCCTCGGTGAGGGCGGGTCCAAAGTGCAAATGCAGTGATTTCGATCGGTGCGCATGATTTTCGAACCCGCGGGAGCTGACACGTGGTGCTCATACTCCCGTCCCGACCTCTCACACGCGAGGTCGGGGGCCCGCCTCGGTGAGGGGAATTCGGCGTCATCTGAGCCTTGCGCGGACGGCTGAGCGTTCGCACTCAACTGCACTGCGGCTGGGAGTGAGGCTCCGGTCGTGCTGATACGCTCGGTTCAGTCCACAGCCGCAGTGCTGGTCCGAACCGCCGCAGACCTGGTCCGATGTGAAAGCGAACGAATGACAAGCGAATCCGAAGCTTCCCCGCCGCCCGCCTCGAAACGGTTCGCGCGCGGGCTGCTGGAGACCCTGGCGATCATCGTCATCGCCCTGCTCATCTCGACGGCGCTGAAGACGTGGGTCGTCCGCGCGTTCTACATCCCGTCCGAATCGATGATGACCACCCTCCAGGTCGATGACCGGGTCCTCGTCAACCAGCTGGCTCACCGCTTCGGACCCGCCGACCGCGGCGACATCATCGTCTTCGACGACCCCGATCATTGGCTCTCGGCGGCCGAGACCGCCGAATACACGCCCAACCCGGTCCTCGAATTCATCGGCTTGGCACCCTCGGACGCGGGCAATCAGCTGATCAAACGCGTCATCGGCGTCGGCGGTGACACGATCAAGTGCTGCGACGCAGAAGGACGCCTGCTGGTCAACGGCGAACCGATCGACGAAACCTACCTCGATGAGGGCACTGCTCCCTCGGAGGTCGAATTCGAAGTCACCGTGCCCGAGGGCCACTACTGGGTGATGGGTGACAACCGCAGCAACTCCGCCGATTCCCGCTACCACATGGACACCGACCCCTATGTTGCCGAGGACGACGTGGTCGGCACCGTGTTCCTCATCAACTGGCCGTTCAAACACTTCAGCTGGGTCTCGACCCCCGACGAAGTCTTCGCGGACGTGCCGGACACCGCAGAGGGGATCACCGGGAACTGATGGCCGCACGTGGACTGACCGACCTCAGCGTCGAACGCCGACTGCTCAGCGAGGGATTCGACTACGTCATCGGGGTCGACGAAGTGGGCCGCGGCGCCCTGGCCGGGCCCGTCAGCGTCGGTGTCGCCCTGTTCGATCTGCGCGCTCTCACCGCCGCCGAGGTGCCCGCCGGCATCCATGATTCGAAGCAGCTGAGCGCACTGTCGAGGCAGGAGGCCACCGAGCGAGTGCGGTCGTGGGCGACCGCCGCGGCGGTGGGGTCGACGACTCCTGCCGAACTCGACGAGGTGGGGATGACGATGGCTCTCAACCTTGCCGGACGCCGCGCCATGATCTCGATGCTCAGCGATTGGGCGGACCCGCGTTCCGAGGGGCATGGTTCGGTCGGTTCCGAACAGAACGGTTCGGGCGGTGTCGATGTCGATGGCAGAGCCGCCTCGGTGGGCGAATTCCCCGACCGGACGATGGTGCTCCTCGACGGCCGCCACGATTGGCTCTCGGCCCCACTCACCCTCGATTGCCTGGGGATATTCGGAGACTGCGCCGACCTCGAACTGCCGCCGGTGCGCACCGTGATCAAGGGCGACGGCTCGGTACCGGCGATCGCGGCGGCAAGCATCGTGGCGAAAGTGGCACGTGACGAGACGATGATCACCCTCGCCGAGGCTCATCCGCACTATGGTTGGGAATCGAACGTGGGATACGGGACGGTGAAGCACCGACAGGGCATCGCCGAACTCGGCCCCAGCATCCACCACCGGAGAAGCTTCCGCCTGAGCGCGGACTCAAGAGCGAAGGAGGGCCTGTCATGAGTGCCGATGATCTTGACGACTACGAAGCGCAACTCGAGCTTGCGCTGTACAAGGAATACCGGGACGTCGTCGGTCTCTTCGCCTATGTCGTCGAGACCGAGCGTCGGTTCTACCTCGCCAACCATGTCGACCTCAAGGCCCACAACGACGCCGGCGACGTGTACTTCGAACTCACCCTGCGCGACGCCTGGGTGTGGGACAGCTACCGGTCGGCCCGGTTCATCAAGACCGTGCACGTGCTGACGTTCAAGGACGTCAACATCGAGGAGATCGCGAAGTCCGATCTCGAACCGCCGACGGCGATCCGCGGCTGAGGCGGCTTCCTCGCATCATCGTCGGCAGCTGGGCTCGACCACTCGCGCGCCGATCGCTGTGGACGCGGCTCTGACTTGACCGTCGTGGGCCTGTGGATGGTCGGGCACCGTCCACAGGCTCTTCTTCTGCTCTTCCGCAGAGCCATGGCGTCGTGGTCATCTGACGGACATGGGACGGATACGAACACCCGGTCGGACACGAGCGTCGAAGAGCACGCGGACCGTGAAGGGCCTGCGTAAGCGGGCGCTCGGCAGCAGGGGAGAGGACCTCGCGGTCGCGTTCTTGGAGGACGCCGGTCTGGTCGTTCTCGAACGCAACTTCCGGTGCGCACGAGGAGAGCTCGACATCATCGCCCGCGACGGTGACACTGCGGTCTTCGTCGAGGTCAAGACACGGCGCACCGCACTGCTGGGATCACCGCTGGAAGCCGTGACCCGAACCAAGCTCGCCCGCATCCGCACACTGGCCGGGATCTGGCTGAGCGGGCAGGACGAATATTTTCCGGCCACGCGCATCGATGCGCTCGGAATCATCATGGAACCGCGCGTCCAGTACTTCCACTGCCCGAACATCCAGGTCGACTCATGAGTGAGGAGACCCCGGGACAGGAGGAACCGGCGGTCGAGCCGGCCGAGCCGGACGAACCGCTCGAGCCGGACGAACCGCTCGAGCCGGCAGAACCGCGCGAGCCGGCAGAACCGCGCGATCCGGACGAGCGGGCCGTAGCCGACGATGTCGGACCCGCCGCCTCGGCGCAGATCATCGGACGGGCCTCCGCCGTGGCACTGTGGGGACTGATCGGGAAGATGGTGTCGATCGAAGCCGGCGTCAGCGCCGGACTGCCCGGAATCGACATCGTCGGACTGCCGGATGCCTCGGTGAGCGAATCG
The DNA here is from genome assembly GCF_000583215.1 of Brevibacterium sp. VCM10. Classification (NCBI taxonomy): domain Bacteria; kingdom Bacillati; phylum Actinomycetota; class Actinomycetes; order Micrococcales; family Brevibacteriaceae; genus Brevibacterium; species Brevibacterium sp. VCM10. Next base: position 50,340 of record NZ_JAJB01000015.1, on the reverse strand, counting down.
CGCAAACGACTTCGGGCAGCCCTGGCCTACCTCGGAGAACCCGTCGCCACAGAACACCTGACCATCAATCTCACCCCTGGGACAGTGCCGAAGATCGGCACCGCATTCGACCTCGGCATCGCCGTCGCCGTGCTCAGAGCGCTGTCGCTGATCACCACCGAGGACACCGGCAGCGTCATCCACTGCGGTGAGATCGGACTCGACGGCAGAATCCGTCCCGTCACCGGGGTGCTCCCGTCCCTGCACACAGCGCTGCAGGCCGGTTTCGACCGGTTCGTCGTCCCCATCGGCAACGCCGACGAGGCACGGCTCATCGGACGGGCCAGAGTCCTCCCGGTCGCCTCTCTGGCCGAGGTGGTCAATGCCTATGGCGGTTCGATGGCCGTACCCGCACTGCCGGCGGTCCTCGACATGGATCGGCCCGTCCCGGTGACCCCGGAGCTCCACGATCTCTGCGAAGTCCAAGGACAGGCCGAAGGGCGATTCGGCCTCGAAGTCGCCGCCGCGGGCGGCCACAACCTGCTCATGCGCGGCACACCGGGAGCGGGCAAGACCCTGCTCGCTCAATGTCTGCCCGGAATCCTGCCGCCGCTGAACGACGATGAAGCCGTCGAGCTCGCCGCTGTCCGCTCCCTGCGCGGGGAACTCGACGGCAGCGACGGACTCGACCACCGGCCCCCGTTCGAAGCACCCCACCACCGCAGCACCGCCTCGGCGCTCATCGGCGGACGCCGACCCGGAACGGTCGGAGTGCTCAGCCGTGCCCACCGCGGGGTGCTGTTCATGGACGAAGCTCCCGAATTCTCCCGCGATGTCCTCGAAGCCCTGCGGCAGCCGATGGAATCCCGTCGCGTCCACATCCACCGTGCGTGGGGATCGATGGTGCTTCCGGCGTCGTTCCAACTCATCATGGCCGCGAACCCCTGCCCCTGCGGGGTTGGGATGGCCGGGGTCGGTGCGGACTGTCGATGCACACCATTGGACAAACGCCGCTATCGCAATCGGCTGTCGGGGCCGCTGCTCGACCGAGTCGACCTGCAGCTCGAACTCTTTCCCGTCTCCCCGGCCGACCTCCGCCTCGGCGGGGATCAGGAGACGAGCGCCACAGTGGCGGCCCGCGTACTCGACGCGCGGAACCGGCAGGCCGAACGCTTCGCCGACTGCGACTGGAGGCTCAACGCCGAAGCGCCCGGAGCCTGGCTGCGCGACCACTTCGCACTCACACCGGCAGACCTGTCCGATCTCGACCGGGCGCTCGACACGGGCCGGATCACCATGCGCGGCTATGACAGGGTGCTGCGCGTCGCCACCACTCTGGCCGATCTGGCCGGGAAACCCGGACCCGACCCCGACACGATGAGAACGGCGCTCGCCCTGAGGACACAGGAGTCATAACCGTGAACACTGATGAGGACGTCCGCGCAGCCATCGCCTCACTGCTGCGCATCGGCGAGCCCGGCGACGGTCTGCTCAAACGGCTCGTCGACGGGATCGGCCCGGTCGCCGCCCGAGGGATCATCATGGCCGTCGGCCGCGGTGAGACCACGGCTCACGAAGCCGTCCACGGTCTGACAGTCACCGGCACCGAGGCAGCCGAACACGGGCAGATGCCCGAGGCCATCGACCGGTGGGCGGTGCGAGCCGGGGATGCCGCGACGAGAGGGAATGATCTGGACAGCATCGCGAGAATCGGCGGACGTCTGGTCATTCCCGATGACGATGAGTGGCCCCGAATGCTCGACGACCTCGGTCCCGCAGCACCCTTGGGTCTGTGGGTGCGCGGAGCTGCCTCCCTCAGCACCGTCCTGACTCGAGCCGCGGCCGTCGTCGGGGCCAGAGCCGCCAGCAGCTACGGAACCAAATGCGCCTCGGACCTCGCATGGGATCTTGCCGCTCGCGGAATCACCGTCGTGTCCGGAGGCGCCTTCGGCATCGACGCAGCCGCCCATCGAGCCGCCATCGCCAGGGAAGCGCCGACGGTGGCATTCATGGCCGGGGGAGTCGACCGCTTCTATCCGGCGGCGAACGCCGACCTGTTCGAACAGATCCTCGCCACCGGCGCCATCGTGTCCGAGACCGCACCGGGAATGACGCCGATGCGCCACCGATTCCTGCTGCGCAACCGACTCATCGCCGCCTCGTCGCAGGTCAGCGTCATCGTCGAAGCCGGTTGGCGCAGCGGAGCACTCAACACCGCGCGGCATGCCCTCGAACTCTCCCGGCAGGTCGCGGCCTTCCCCGGATCTGTGTATTCGGCGTCGTCGACCGGGGCCCACAAGCTCGTGCGCGAGCACGAAGCAGAACTCGTCACCTGCAGCGACGATGTCATCGCACTCATGGACGACGAGACTCCCGCGCTCTTCGACGAGACTCCGTCGCTCTTCGACGCGACCGGGGCGGGCGCCGCCGCAGAGAACGGAGAACGTCCGCCGCCTCCCGACCCCCGTGAAGCGCTTGATGAGCGGGAGAAGATCTGCCTGAATGCGCTGACCGTATCGAAACCGCTCGATGTCGGGACCATCGCCTCGCGGGCAGGACTGACGATCGCAGATGCGCTCAACTCGCTGACCGCACTCGACCTGGCCGGACTGGCCGAACGCCGCGACACCGGGTGGGTGAAACTGCGCACGTCCCGCGGCTGAGCCCGACCATCCACGTATCCTGGGGACGTGAGCACATCATCGACCGTCGCCGAGGTGGTGACAGGCTATGCCGACCACCTGCGGTCTCGTGACGTCTCCGAACACACCGCACGTGCCTACGTTGCCGACGTCTCCGACTTCCTCGACCACGCCGTGCACTCGACGAAGCTCCGGCGCGGAACCGAGGGAGGACACCGGTCGACGACGTCCGGCGCACGCATCGATCTCGCCTCCGTCGAACTCGATGACCTGCGTTCCTGGCTCATCGCCCTCGACGATGCCGGTGCCGCGAAATCGACGGTGGCTCGCAAGATCGCCGCCGTTCGCTCCTTCTTCGCCTACGGCGTGAGCAACCTGGGACTGTCGAACAACCCGGCCGCACGTCTGCGGACTCCGAAGAAGGACTCCCGGCTGCCCACGGTGCTCAAACCGCAGCAGGCCGCCGACCTCATCTCCGCTGCCGAAGGCCAGCGAACCGGCGACACCGGCGCGGGACGAAGGCCAGCGGACGCCGCACAGGGCGGCACGGACACGAGCGATTCGGCGGCTGGCGGCGCCACGACGGGCGACACCGCACAGGGCGACGCGGACACGAGCGACCCGTACGACGCGGCCAAACGCATTCGCGATGCCGCGATCCTCGAAATGCTCTACGCCACCGCGATCCGCGTCTCCGAACTGACCGGACTCGACCGCAGCGACATCGACGACCGCGCATCGATGATCACCGTGCTCGGCAAAGGCGACAAAGAACGTCGCGTCCCATTCGGCGCCCCGGCACGCAGAGCCCTCGACGACTGGCTCGCCACCCGCGACCTGTTCGCCGGTCCCCACAGCGGCGACGCACTGTTCCTCGGCGTCCGTGGGGGACGCATCGGTGCGCGACAGGTGCGCGAACTCGTTCACCGCTACGGCTCCGACGACCCCAGTGCTCCCGACATCGGACCGCACGGTCTGCGGCATTCGGCGGCCACCCATATGCTCGATCGCGGGGCCGACCTGCGACAGATCCAAGAGCTGCTCGGCCACTCCACGATGAGCAGCACGCAGATCTACACCCAGGTATCCATGCAACGTCTGCAGGACACCTACCGGCGAGCACACCCGCGAGCCTGAGACCCACCGTGACGCACTTGGCCGGCAGAGCCATGGCGGAAGCGTCGGCCTGACCGAGGCGCTCTACTTCCGGAATTCCCAATGCCACGGCTCGGGCAGCGACCCCGTTCGCCGCGCCCAACCGGGATGGATCCACCCGAACTTCGGCGCATTCGCCCGCATCCACTGATGCTGTGCGGTGCCGAAGGAATTGATCCCGCCGCCCAGGTCGACCGCCAGCGCCCACCCATGATTCGACGTCCCCGGTGTTGCCGCCATCCGCCCTTTCCGCCGTTTGAGGACCACCTGCGTGGCGTAGTCCCGGTAGGCGTCGGTGACCGAGATCGGGGCACCGAACCGAGCCTCGAACGCCGTCGAGAGCCGATCGAAAGCCGCTTGAGCATCGCAGCGCAGCATCTGCCCGGGAGCCGACTCCAACGCACACATCGCCGAGGCGGGAATCCGCCCATTGCTGTGACCACCCCACGCTCCGGCACCGGAGGCGGTCGAACCCCCACCTCCTCTCGGTTCTTTCGCAGGCTTCCGCGACAGCGGCAGCAGCGCCGACTTCTCCTGACCGAAGAACTTGCCCGGATCGACGTACCTCTTCTCGCTCGCGGCCGGCCATGCTCCGATATGCAAGCACGAACGCTGACAGTGGCCACCGCTGCCCACCGTGCCGATCTGCTCACCAGCTTTGAATTCTTCGCCCTTGACCAACGACGATTCGGCCGGTTGGAACGTGAGAACGTGATCGGATTCGGTGAGAATGCTGACGGTCGCAGTCCCCGCGACCGTGCCGGCGAAGCGGATCGTCCCTCCCGTCGGTGCCCGCAGCGGCTCGCCGACGACAGCGAGCACGTCGATTCCGCGATGGCCGGTCAGCCACGGCTGATCCGGAGGGTCGAAGGCTGTGATGATCTCCATCGCCGGCACCGGTGTGAGCCAATTGGTCGGTGCACTCCTGTGCGGGTCGTTGTGCGCAGGAATCGAGGCGGGTCCTGTGGCGGCGCTCGCCTCCGGGGGAGTGCCCGTGAGCACAAGAGCCGCTGCGACGATCACGGCAAGAAGCAGTGACTGCGGTGAGCCGAGGCTTGAGCGTCTCGCCCGGAGGCGGAACAGCAGGCGGAGGCGGTCGAGCGCGATGTGAGGCATGGGAGCATGCAACCCCGTCGTGCACGGTCGTGTCACCCGCGAGCATCACGCCTGTGGACGGGCCTTGTCCATCCACAAGGCGCCGACGTTCGAGTCGCACGCCAGTCCACAGGAAGCGGTGGTCGAGTGCACCGAGACCACTGTGATCCGGCGCCCCACGACGATCGGGACCGTGCGCTCCGGCGCTCGACTCGCCGAGCGATCCACACCCGTCGACGCACGAGTCGATGCGATGATCCGGATCGGTGGGCCGCCTCGGCGGGGGATCGATCGTGATTGGAAATGACTTGCCCAACCGGGATAGACTTAAGACCAGCAGAAGCGTGTCTTCTGACTACGCGTATCCGAATTCTTCTCCTTCCCGTGGTGCAGGCAACCGTCAGGTGTGCCTGTGGGGCGGACGAACCGGGTACCAGGAATCAACCGAAAATGTCATCGACGCATCCTGTCGATCGAATCGACGTGGACCATTCAAGGTTCGCTGTGAGAACGATCGACGCGCGCGTGACGTAAAAGCACCCCGAGGGTGCACAGAAAGGAGGGCGTCGGCATGGCCGTCGTCACCATCCGCCAGCTGCTCGACAGCGGCGTACACTTTGGACACCAGACCCGTCGTTGGAACCCGAAGATGAAGCGTTTCATCTTCACCGAACGCAACGGCATCTACATCATCGACCTGCAGAAGTCGCTGGGCTACATCGACAACGCCTTCGAGTTCGTCAAGGAGACCGTGGCCCACGGCGGCTCGATCCTCTTCGTCGGCACCAAGAAGCAGGCCCAGGAATCCATCGCTGAGCAGGCTCAGCGCGTGGGCCAGCCCTACGTCAACCAGCGTTGGCTCGGCGGTATGCTCACGAACTTCCAGACCATCTCGATGCGTCTGCGCCGGCTGAAGGAACTCGAAGAGATCGACTTCGACGACGTTGCAGGTTCCTCGCACACCAAGAAGGAACTGCTCATCCTGCGTCGCGAGAAGGACAAGCTCGAGAAGACCCTCGGCGGTATCCGCGACATGCAGCGCACCCCGTCGGCCGTCTGGATCGTCGACACCAAGAAGGAACACCTCGCGGTCGACGAAGCCAAGAAGCTGGGCATCCCGGTCATCGGCATCCTCGACACCAACTGCGACCCGGACGACGTCAACTACCCGATCCCGGGCAACGACGACGCCATCCGCTCGGTCTCGCTGCTGACCCGCGTGGTCGCCGACGCCGTGGCCGAGGGCCTCATCGCCCGCCACTCCTCGGACGACGCCAGCGGAGAGAAGAACGTCTCCGCCGTCGAGCCCATGCCCGAATGGGAGCGCGAGCTCCTCGAAGGCAAGACCGAAGAGAAGCCCGCCGAGGCTGCCGCTCCGGTTGCCGACGCCGCTGAGGCTGCTCCCGCGGCTGACGCCGAGAACGCTGAAGCTGCTCCTGCCACTGAAGCCGCCGACTCCACCGAGTCGACCGAGTCCTGATTTCGTTTAACTCCACCATCCTGAGGAGAAAGAATGGCAAACTACACTGCCGCTGATATCAAGGCACTGCGCGAGAAGACCGGCGCCGGAATGATGGACGTCAAGAAGGCTCTCGACGAGGCCGACGGCGACCAGACGAAGGCCATGGAGGCCCTGCGCATCAAGGGCCTCAAGGGCGCCACCAAGCGCGAAGGCCGCTCGACCTCCGACGGTCTGGTCGCGACCTCCGTCGAAGGCGGAGTCGGCACCATGATCGAGCTCAACTCGGAGACCGACTTCGTGGCGAAGTCCGAACCGTTCGTCAAGCTCTCCGAAGAGGTCCTCGAACTGGCCGTGGCGAACAAGGCCGATTCGGCCGAAGCGCTGCTCGCCGCCGAGACCGACGGCAAGCCCGTCTCCCAGTTCATCACCGAATCCGGTGCCTCGCTGGGCGAGAAGGTCGAACTGCGTCGCGTGGGCCGCGTCGAAGGCTCCAAGATCGCCTCCTACCTGCACCGCACCAACAAGGACCTGCCCCCGCAGGTCGGCGTACTGCTGGCATTCGAGGGTGACGACGAGACCGTGGCACACGATGTCGCCGTGCACATCGCCGCCATGGCTCCGAAGTACTTCTCCCGCGAAGACGTTCCCGCCGATCTCGTCGAGAACGAGCGTCGCATCGCCGAAGACACCGCGAAGAACGAAGGCAAGCCCGAACAGGCTCTGCCGAAGATCATCGAGGGTCGCGTCAACGGCTTCTTCAAGGAGAACTGCCTGCTCGACCAGGGATTCGCCAAGGATCCCAAGCAGTCCGTGGCCAAGGTGCTCGAGGCTGCCGGCGTCAAGGCCACCGCCTTCCTGCGCTTCCGCGTCGGAGCCTGATGCACCACTGACCGTGAAGCAGACTGATCTCTGCTTCCCAGGTTCACTGAGTGAGTGAGAACTCACCGGCGAAGCGGGGTCGGACCAATCGGTCCGACCCCGTTTTTCGCTAGACTGACCCAGACGCCCGAACACAGGCACCCGAAGACAGACGCCCGCACACAGTGACGATCCCACCGGGTACAGACCTGCCCGCACGGAAGAAGGACTCCATGACAAGCACCCCTGTTCACGAATCCAGCTATGCCAGCCGAGCCCTCCGGACGCACCGCCGCCGCGTTCTGCTCAAGCTCTCCGGCGAGGTCTTCGGCGGCGGCAAGATCGGCGTCGATCCCGACGTCGTGGCCGCAGTTGCCCGCGAGGTCGCACCCACCACCGAGGATGTCGAGGTCAGCATCGTCGTCGGCGGCGGCAACTTCTTCCGCGGAGCCGAACTCTCACAGCGCGGCATGGACCGCACCCGCGCCGACTACATGGGCATGCTCGGCACCGTGATGAACTGTCTGGCCCTGCAGGACTTCCTCGAACAGGCGGGCGTCGACACCCGCGTGCAGACCGCGATCCCGATGTCGCAGGTCGCCGAATCCTATATTCCCCGCCGCGCCATGCGGCACATGGAGAAGAACCGCGTCGTCATCTTCGGCGCCGGCGCCGGACTCCCGTACTTCTCCACCGACACCGTCGCCGCTCAGCGTGCACTCGAGGTGCACGCCGATGAGGTCCTCATCGCCAAGAACGGTGTCGACGGCGTCTACACGGCCGACCCCAAGGTCGACCCGAACGCCGAGAAGATCGCCGAGATCAGCTACCAGGACGCCCTGCAGCGCGGTCTCAAGGTCGTCGACGCGACCGCCTTCAGCCTGTGCATGGACAACAAGCTGCCGATGCACGTCTTCGGGATGGAAGGCGAGGCCAACCTGCGCAAAGCCATCATCGGTGAGAAGATCGGCACGGTCGTCCACTGACGCACGCCCCGATCGTGGCGGCAGGCCGACTGGCATCAACGCAGGTGAGAACATTCCTGTGATGGTGCGGTGCGGCATTTTTCAGTGTTGACCCATAGAATGAACCCAAAGCTTTAAGAGATGGAAAGAGGCAACCGTGATTGAAGAGACACTGGCCGAAGCCAGAGAGAAGATGGACAAGGCCGTCGAATTCACGCAGGAGGACTTCGCGTCGATCCGCACCGGCCGCGCCAATCCCGCACTGTTCGCCGATATCGAGATCGACTACTACGGTGCTCCGACGCCGCTGCAGCAGCTCGCCTCGTTCCAGACGCCCGAGGCTCGCACGATCCTCGTGACCCCCTACGACAAGGGCACGCTGACCGATATCGAGACCGCTCTGCGCAACTCCGACATCGGCGCGAACCCTGCCAACGACGGCAACGTCATCCGCGTCGTCCTCCCGGACCTCACCGAGGAACGCCGCAAGGAGTACGTCAAGATCGTCAAGGGCAAGGCCGAAGACGGCAAGGTCTCCATCCGCAACATCCGCCGTCACGCCAAGGAGGCGCTCGAACGCATCAAGAAGGACGGCGAGGCCGGTGAGGACGAGGTCACTCGCAGCATCTCCGAGCTCGACGATCTGACGAAGAGCAAGGTCGACAACGTCGACAAGCTGCTTGCGCAGAAGGAAGCAGAGCTGCTCGAGGTCTGATGATCGCCGTGACTGGGTCCGACAGCCCCGCGACTGATCCGGCTCCCCTCGGGGAGCCGGATCAGTCAGGCGAGGCCGCGCGGGTTGAGACCCCTTTCCCCAAACGACGAGACCTGCGCAATTCGGACAAGCCGTATTCGCCCGACGATCCGGAGTCGAATCCCACCGCCGAGGCGGCTGCCGCCGAAGCCGAACCGGAACCGAAGGACTACGGCCGGGCCGGACGCAACCTGCCGGCCGCAATCGGCATGGGACTGCTCATCGGCGGCGTGGTGCTCGCGTCCCTGATCTTCCTGCCGATCTCCTTCCTCTTCATCGTCCTCGTCGGCATCGTCGCCGCCATGTGGGAGCTGGCGAACGCGCTGTCACGGTCCGGCTCCCTGGTCTCCCGCGTACCCACCATGGTGTCGGCCGCCTGCATGGTCGTCGCCACCTTCATCGGCGGCCGTGAAGCACTCTGGGTCACCTTCGCCGCCAGCGCCGGAGCAGTCATGCTCTTCACGATGGTCGAGCGCCGGAAGAACGCAGTCAAAGACGTCTCGCTCTCCCTCTTCGCTCTCACCTACGTCGGCCTCATGGCCTGCTTCATCGTCTACATCCTCACCCAGCCGGACGGCAACTTCTACGTCATCATCTTCCTCGCCTCCGTCGTCGCCTCCGACACCGGCGGCTACGTCTTCGGCGTGCTGTGGGGCAGACACCCCATCGCTCCGCGGATCTCTCCGAAGAAGTCCTGGGAGGGCTACCTCGGCTCCACGGTCTTCGCCGCAGCGGTCGCGACGATCCTGGCGGTCACGGTCGTCGGCGCTCCGTTCTGGACCGGGCTGGTCATCGGCGCGGTGATTCCCGCGTTCGCCACCCTCGGCGACTTCAGCGAATCGATGATCAAGCGCGACCTCGAACTCAAGGACATGGGCACCCTGCTGCCCGGCCACGGCGGTGTGATGGACCGCCTCGACTCGATCCTGCCGACAGCCCCCGTCGCGCTCGTCCTCTTCTCGGTCCTGCCCGGCTACCTCTGAGCTGATCGCCGAGGCGGCTGATCGTGCAGGCGTCCTCCGGCCCGCTGGGTTCGGCACCGCCCGCCGAGGCGGCTGATCGACACCGCGCGAACCGAGCGATCCGAGCCGACCGCCCGACGTGGCGGCTCGCACACGACAGGCGCGCGGCGAACATGAGACAATGGCCGTGTGAGTTCTCAAGCAGGCAGAAGGCAGACCAGGCCCGTCGTCGAACATGCCGACGGCACGACATCGAAGACCCCGATGCGCGATGGCCGTCCCCTCCTCAACTTCAAGTCCGCACGGGTCAAGCAGCCGCCTCAGCATCTGGCCGATATGACGATGGACGAACGCATCGCCGCGGTCACAGAGATGGGGCTGCCCGCCTTCCGGGCCAAGCAGATCTCCACCCACTACTTCAGCCACTACGTCACCGACACCGAGGCGATGACGGACCTGCCCAAGGACAAGCGGGCAGAGATCCAGGAACGGTTCTTCCCGCACCTGCTCACCGAGGTGCGCCGCCTGCGCACCGAGAACGGCGACACCATCAAATTCCTGTGGCGGCTCTTCGACGGCGCTCTCGTCGAATCCGTGCTCATGCGCTATCGCAACCGTGTCACCCTGTGCGTGTCCAGCCAGTGCGGCTGCGGAATGAACTGCCCGTTCTGCGCCACCGGCCAGCAGGGCCTGACCAGGAACATGTCCACGGCCGAGATCGTCGAGCAGGTCGTCCGGGCCAACCAGGTCATCGCCGCCGGTGAGCTCTCCGAGGCTCCGACGTCGGATATGCCCGGTGCCGGCGAGACCGCGCTCGGTGCGGAAGCCGACGATGACGATGCGGCGGGGGAGTCCGCGTTCGACCCGGAGGCGACGGCCGCCTCGGCGAAGGGACCCGAACGGGTCTCGAACATCGTGTTCATGGGCATGGGCGAACCCCTGGCCAACTACAAGCGCGTGATGAACGCGGTTCGCCGGTTCGTCGGACCGAGCCCCGAAGGGCTGGGCATGTCGGCCAGGCGGATCACGATCTCCACGGTCGGGCTCGTGCCCGGCATCAACAAACTCGCCGCCGAGGACATCCCCGTCACCTTCGCACTCAGCCTGCACGCGCCCGATGACGAGCTGCGCGATGAGATGATCCCGGTCAACACACGGTGGAAGGCCGACGAGGCCATCGACGCCGCCTATAACTACTACCAGGTGACCGGACGGCGGGTGAGCATCGAATACGCGCTCATCAAGGATATGAACGATCACGCCTGGCGTGCCGAACTGCTGGCGAAGAAACTCAACGCCCGCGGACGCGGCTGGGTCCACGTCAACCCGATCCCGCTCAACCCGACCCCGGGGTCGGTGTGGACGGCCTCCGAACCGGACGTCGCCGACGAATTCGTCCACCGCCTCATCGATCAGGGCATTCCGACGACGATCCGCGATACCCGCGGCTCCGACATCGACGGCGCCTGCGGACAGCTCGCCGCAGCCGACTGATCGACGCCCGGATCGGCACCCGCCGACCGCGGCCACGCAATTTCTGCGGCTTCCATCTATCATGGTGGAAACACCACAGCCACTCGCTTCTGGAGGAGACATGGCGGACACGACTTTCCCTCGAATGTCCGGATGGAAGAACGGATACGACCCCAAGCAGGTCGACAGCTTCTTCAAACGTGCACGTGAGTCCTTCGAACGGCCGACGCCGCAGCCCGGCGACCTCGACTCCCGGGCGGTGCGCACGGTCGGCTTCGACCTCGTCCGCAAGGGCTATCACGTCGCCGTCGTCGATGCCGCGCTCGATCGTCTCGAAGACGCATTCGCCAAGCAGGCCCGCGACCGCCTCATCGCGCAGTCCGGTCAGGACGCCTGGGTCTCCGAACTCACCCGTGTGGCCGCGTCCCTGCGGGGACGCCTGGTCCGTGAGCCCGGGGAGCGCTTCGACAACCCGCCTCCCGGAGTCATCGGCTACGACATCACCCAGGTCGACGACATGTGCGACAAGGTCAATTCGTACTTCACGCAGGGCGTGGCGATGAGCGTCGACCAGGTCCGCCGCGTGCTGTTCAAGACCGCGAAAGGCAAGAAGGCGTACAACGAGGACCAGGTCGATGCGTTCATCGACCGTGTCGTCGAAGTGATGGCCTCCGTTGACTGATTTCCACTACTTCGCGGTTCCGACCGCGACCGATCCCGGCACGCTCAACCCGGTGTACGAACTCCTCGACTTCCCGATCGCAATGGGCCGGGCCGAGGACGTCGTGCTGACCGGTCCGGCACCGGAGAAACCGCTCGTCGACGGTCGTGAAGTCACCGATCCCCGCCTGATCAAGGCCCTGTCCGTTCCGGTCGAGCTCGACCGCGCCGAGGTGCTCGACCGCAGTTCGAAGCTCGCCGGAGTGCTGCGCGCCATGGGTGTCGTTCCCGAATCCGGAACCCGGCTCACCTTCGCCGAGGATGTCCCGCCGCTGGCGCGGGCGCTCGGTGTTCTTGCCGCCGCCCGGATCGGGCTCGTCGTGGATCTGCGGGCAGGGGCTGTGTCTGACTCTGCTTCAGACCTGGTGGTTCTCCACGCCATCGAAGACACACCGATCGAACCGGGGCGTGCCTCCGTGCGGGTCACCCGGTCGCGCTTCGAAGGCGTCGGAGTCACGATCGGGTCTGAAACCGCGAACCTCGACCAGGCGATGCGCGACTCCCGCGTCGAATTCGCCGCCGTGGTGCCGCTCGACCCGCAGCGCACGCTGGTGCTCACCGACGACGGTGATCTTGAGGCGAGTTCGAGCCTCGACTGGTACCGCACCGAGGTCCTCTCTGCTTCCTGAGCCCCGGACGTCTGGGGGCTTCGACACCGATGATGGTGTCGACGATCCGAACTCTGCGGACCCGCGGCCTGCGGACCCGCGGTCTGCTGATCTGCGTTCGGCTGAGACGGTGGCTGCCCAGACGGTGGCTGCCCTGCGCGCGGCCGGCTGTGTCTTCGCCGAAGACGAAGCGGCGATCCTCCTCGAGGCAGCGACCGCGTCTGCTGTCGACTCGCCCACGGTCGACGGGCCTGTCGGCGACGGGCCCGCTGTCGACGGGTCTGCTGGCGCTCATGCTGCGCCGAGACTCGGTGAGCTGGTGGCTCGTCGCGTTGCCGGCGAACCCCTCGAGCAGATCGTCGGTTGGGTCGATTTTGCGGGCTTGCGATTGAACGTTGAGCCCGGAGTGTTCGTGCCGCGGCAGCGGACCGCTCTGCTCGCGACGGACGCGGTGTCCGCGGTTCAGCGGATGGTGGACTCGCGAGGGAACAGGCCGGAGACCAACCGAGGGAACGGGGCAGAAGCAGAAGCCGGCGTCGCGGCAGTGCGACCTGTTGTGCTCGAAGCGTTCTGCGGGGTCGGACCGGTCGCCTCGGCGGTGGCCGCGTCCGTGCCGGGAGTCGATATTCACCTCGGTGATGCGCAGGCGGAGGCTGTGGGTTGTGCGGTGGGGAATGCCGAAAGCTGTGTTCACACGGGGGAGTTCGGCCGGGCAGGCGAATCAGTGCCGGCACTGGGGTCCGGCACCACCGTGACGGGGCATGTCCTCGACTGTCTGCACGGACTGCCCGACACACTGCACCGGTCGATCTCGGTGATCGCGGCCGTCCCGCCCTACGTTCCTGAAACGGCGGCCGATTTTCTGCCCCATGAGGCACTCGACTTCGAACCGCGCACCGCTCTTTTCGGCGGACCCGACGGACTCGGCCCCGTGCGCCGACTCATCACGGAGTCACTCGACTGGCTGGCCCCTTACGGTGTGCTGCTCATCGAACTCGGGCAGGATCAGGCTGCCGAGGCCACAGGGTTCGCCACCGAGCGGGGGCTGGCAGCCCGGAGCCACCTCGGCGAGGATGACCACACGGCCGTCCTCGAACTGCGCCGGGGCCACTGGAACTGACAACGGCCGGCTGCGTACCGACTGGCTCAAAGTGTCCGTGCAGTGCATTAGGGCCGCGCGCGCACTTTGAGCCAGTCGGTGGGTGGGTGCCGCCGGTACCCGGCCCACCCCAGGAGCTGAAGCTCAGTTCGCGAAGGCGTTGATTCCGGTCATCGTCCGACCCAGGGTCAGCTGGTGCACCTCATGGGTGCCTTCGTAGGTGAGCACGGTCTCGAGGTTCACCGCGTGACGCAGCGGCGGGTACTCGCTTGTGATGCCCGACCCGCCGAACAGGGCGCGCAGGTCACGGCAGACGTTCATCGCGGTATCGACATTGACCATCTTGCCCAGGCTGATCTGCTCCGGACGGACACCCTTCTCCGAGTCCTTGAGCTTGCCCAGATGCGCGGCGAGCAGAGTGATCTGCGAATACTGGCCGAAGGCCTTCGCCAGCTTCTGCTGAGTGATCTGGAACGAGGCCAGCGGACGATCGAACTGCACGCGGGTGCCGGTGTACTCCAGTGCGGAGAGCAGGGCATCACGGGCCGCGCCGGTGACACCGAAGACGATTCCGTAGCGAGCCTCGGACAGGCAGGACAGGGGGCCCTTGAGTCCCTTGGCCTTCGGCAGCATCGCATCCTCGGGCAGGCGGACGTTGTCGAGGACGATCTCACCCGTGATGGATGCGCGCAGCGAGATCTTGCGGTGGATCTCCGGGGTCTGCACACCCTCGGTGTTCGAGGGGACGACGAAGCCGCGGACGACGTTCTTACCCAAGCCATCGACCTCCTCGGTCTTGGCCCACACGACCATGACGTCGGAGACCGGGGAGTTCGTGATCCACATCTTCGCGCCGTTGAGGATCCAGTCGGATCCGTCCTTCTTCGCGGTCGTCTTCATCCCCGACGGGTCGGAGCCGACATCGGGTTCGGTCAGACCGAAGCAGCCGATGGCCTTGCCGGCGGCCATCTTCGGCAGCCATTCTTCCTTCTGCGCCTCCGAACCCCAATGGTGGATGGCGAACATGGCCAGCGACCCCTGCACGGACACGAGCGACCGCAGACCGGAGTCGACGGCTTCGAGCTCCCGGCAGGCCAGTCCGTACTGAGTCGCCGTCGAACCGCCGCAGCCGTAGCCGTCGAGGTGCATGCCGAGCAGACCGAGCTCGCCGAGTCCTTCGGCCAGTTCGCGAGCGGGGATGGTGGCGTCGAGGAAGTAGTCGCCGATCTTCTCCCGGACGTTCTCGTCCAGCCACTTCTTCACGATCGATGCGAATTCGAGGTCATCGGGTTCGAAGACCGAATCCAGTCCAAGAATGTCGTCAGGGCTCAGCGTTGTGCTCATATCCATCTCTTTCGCCATTGATTCTTCTCACTCACTGTTTTCACCGGAGCGCGGTGGACAACCGACGCATCCGAACCACAAGATTTCCGCGGCTCCCTGGGCGGAGATCGAAGCGACACACACGAACGTGTCGAGTCATTTCCCAGAGAACTTTGGCATCATCGGTTGGCGTGAGTAAACGTGGTTTCATTGTAGTCGGCTCAACCGGTTCGGTCGGCACCCAGGCCCTTGACGTCCTTGCCGAACACCGGGACGAGCACGCGATCGTCGGCTTGGCCGCCGGTTCCCAGCTCGACCTTCTGCTCGAGCAGGCCCTCGATTTCCACGTTCCCGTCATCGGGCTCACCACTCCTCCTGCCGGCGGCGAGACCGAGGTGCGTGCGCGACTGACCGAGTTGGCTGCCGAGCGGGGGATCACCGATCCCGTCGACGCCATCCACCTCGGTGACGACGCCGCCGAGGCGGTCGCACGTTTGGCCGCGGACATGGTCCTCAACGCGATCACCGGTGCCGCCGGTCTCGGCGCGACCCTGGCCGCCCTCGAACGCGGCACGGATGTGGCCCTGGCGAACAAGGAATCCCTCATCATCGGCGGGTCCATCGTCCTCGACGCCGCTCGTGCCTCCGGGGCGCGGCTGGTGCCGGTCGACAGTGAGCATTCCGCCATCGCCCAGGCGCTGCGCGCCGGCACGCACGGGGAAGTCAGCAAGCTCATCATCACCGCGTCGGGCGGACCGTTCCGCGGAATGACCCGCGATGCCCTGCGTCGGGTCACTCCCGCCCAGGCGCTCAACCACCCCACATGGTCGATGGGGGCGATGATCACCATCAACTCGGCGACCCTGGTCAACAAAGGCCTCGAAGTCATCGAAGCCCACCTGCTCTTCGACATCGACTTCGACCACATCGAAGTCGTCGTCCATCCGCAGTCGCAGATCCATTCGATGGTCGAGTTCAGCGATGCCTCGACGATCGCGCAGATCTCACCACCGGATATGCGCCTGCCGATCTCCTATGCTCTGGGCACCCAGGACGACGGGACGACGAAGCGACTGACCTCGGGAGCCGTCCCGCACAATTGGGGTCAGCCCATGCACTGGTCGTTCGAACCGGTCAACCATCTCGCCTTTCCCGCGCTCGGCCTGGCCATCGACGCCGGTAAGAAGGGGCGCAGCTACCCGGCGGTGCTCAACGCCGCCAATGAGGAACTCGTCGCCGCGTTCATCGCCGGTGACATCGCCTTCACCGGAATCGATAAAGGTCTGGCCCGGGCCCTGGCAGCCCACGAACCTGCGGCCGAACACACGGTGGAGACCGTGTTGGCCGCCGACGCCTGGGCCAGGGACTTCGCTCGCACTGATGTCGCCGAACAGAAGGGGGACCGCCGATGACCGTTGTGCTCTACATCGTCGGGATCATCCTGTTCCTCATCGGCATCTCGATCTCGATTGCGCTGCACGAACTCGGCCACCTCACTCCGGCGAAGAAGTTCGGGGTGAAAGTCACGCACTATATGGTCGGCTTCGGACCGACCCTGTTCTCCTTCCGGCGCGGTGAGACCGAATACGGCATCAAAGCGTTCCCCCTCGGCGGGTTCATTGCGATGCCGGGAATGTACCCGCCGGAAGAGGCCACGAAAGCTCGCCATGAGACAGCCGCCGCTGGAGGGAAAGGCGGTGCCGCCGGCATCGTCGCCGACGGCGGAGTCAACGGCGGAGTCAACGGCGGAGTCGACGGCGGGGTCGACGGAACGTCGGGCCGCCTCGGCGGGGGGATGGATGACGGTGATGCCGCACCGCTGCGCCGGGACCGGAAGAAACGGAAGGGGCGGCTGTTCGAGGACACGATGGCCGATGCCCGGGAGTTCTCGAATCAGGAGATCGAGCCGGGGGAGGAGCACCGGACGTTCTATGCGCTCAGCGTGCCCAAACGGCTCGTCGTCATGTTCTCGGGTCCCTTCGTCAACCTCGTTCTGGGCATCCTCATCATGGCGATCTCGCTGCTGGGCATCGGTGTGATCACTCCGACGACGACCGTCCAGACCGTCGTCGAATGTGCGGTGCCCGCTTCCGAAGCGCAGCAGCGTCCCGCCTCGGAACAGAACACCTGCCGTGACGACGATCAGCTCACTCCCGCGTGGGAGGCCGGGATCAAACCGGGTGACGAGATCACCGCGATTGCCGGCGTCGAGACGAAGGACTGGGACCAGCTGTCCTCGGTCATCAAGGACCATGCCGGTGAACGCGTCGACGTCGACTTCATCCGCGACGGTCAGGCCCAGACGGTGACGGTGCCGATCATCGCCACCGAACGGCCGAAGGTCGACGACGCGGGCAAGACCGTGCTCAACCCGGACGGGACCCCGCAGACCGAGACCCAGGGATTCTTCGGCGTCGGACCGGTCCAGGAACGTCAGTCCCTGCCGCTCAATGAGTTCCCCGGCGCCGTGTGGGACCAAGTCTCGGGAGTCTTCCATGCGATCCTGACGCTGCCGGTCAAACTCGTCGATATCGGCGAGGTGGCCGTCGGGACGAAGGACCGCGATGCCGAGGGACTCGTCGGCATGGTCGGCGTCGGCCGCATCGCCGGCGAGATCGTGTCCACCGACCAGATCGACGTCGTCGACAAGGCGCAGATGGGGCTGGGCATGCTCGGCTCGCTCAACATCTTCCTCTTCGCGTTCAACATGATCCCGCTGCTGCCGCTCGACGGCGGACACATCGCCGTGGGCCTCTACGAAGGCGCCCGCCGCCGGATCAACCGGTGGCGCGGGCGCGGGCTGGTCGGTCCCTTCGACACCGCGAAGCTGCTGCCGCTGACGTACGCGTGCATCGGACTGATGCTGTGCATGACGGCGCTGCTCGTCTACGTCGATCTCGTCAAGCCCATCACCCTCGACGCGATCTTCAACTCCGGCGGGTAGGTCGGGCCGTTCCGACGCGGGCTGTCGAACTCAGGAACTGAGGGTGATCGCCTGGACCTCGCCGAGGTGATTGAGCCCGACCATGATCGTGGACTTCGCCTCGGCTGTGCCCGGCACCGTGACCACTCCGCGCAGTGGGGAGACCATCTCGAGGTCCGCCTCGGCGAAGGGACGGTCGAGCTGCTTCTCCGCCCGCCACCGGGCGAAGCGCTCCCGCCGCTCGTCACGGGGTTCGTCGAGGTCCACGTTCACCCCGAAGATCTCCTCGGCGACGGTGTCGTCGAAGTCATTGACGAGGTTGGCCGCGGCCATCACGGTGTCGATCTGGGCTCGGCCCGCAGAGTAGCGGGGCACCGGCGCCGAGGTGGTCCGCCGTTCCAGCCGTATGCCCTGTTGTCCCGTGGCCGCCGCCCACCCGAGGTCGAGCGCATTTTGGACCACACGCTGCGCCGGATAGTACGTGGTGTTGCCGAGGACGACGAGGCTCAGCCCCAGGTCGGGGAACCAGCGCATATGTGAGCCGTACCCGGGGTAGCCGCCGGAATGGCAGACGACTCGGCCGAAGCGCGTGTCCAGTCGAGTCTCGAGCCCGTGCCCGTAGCTGAGCGACTCCGCGTGATGGTCGCTCGTCTGGATCTCCATGGTCCTTCGTGGCTGCTGGTCGTCGGTCAGTATCCGTGACAGGGACCCGGGAGCGTCGGAGTCAATGCGTTCGAGGGCGTCGAGATGCGCGCCCATCCATGTGCCGATGTCGTTGACGGTGGAGATGATCCCGCCGATGGGGGAGAAGACCCCGGGCCCGGTGAGTTCGGCCGGGTGGAGGCCACCGCCCAGATCGACTCGGTGACCGGGCGCCAGGTCCGGGAAGTCGGTGTGGTCGAAACCCGTGCGCGTGAGCGTCAGGGGTCCGACGATCTCCGCGGCCACGAGTTCGGTGAACGGTCTGCCCGTGACCGCCTCGGCGACCATGCCGAGAAGCGCATAGCCGAGGTTCGAATACTCATAGCCGGTGTCGGCTGGGGCGCAGGCGATGGCGCCGCGGTGCAGCCAGTCGGTGAGCTCGGCCGGAGTCATCGCCTCCATCCTGTCGGCCCACGGGTCGTCCTTGGTGAAACCGGTGCTCATCGTCAGGGCCTGCCGGCAGGTGCGGTCGGCGATGGCCGTACCTGCCAATTCGGGGAGCAGGGCAGAGAAGGGAGCGTCGAGGTCGAGTCCGTCGGCGGCGAGGCCCCCGATGGCCGCGGCGGTGAAGGACTTCGTCATCGAGGCGATCCGGTACGGCACGTCGGCGTTGACGGTTTGGGCAGGGCCGCCTCGGCGAAAGATTCCCCACGCCAGGGATCCACCCTGGTCGTCGAGCTGCTGTGCTGCGGCATCGAGAGCCGCAGACATCGCCTCGACATCGGGTTCGACGAATCCGGGTGTGCTCACAGGGCTGCTCCTTCGTGCCGATGGCAGGTCACCTTCACACTACCGTCAGCCGGTGACACGAAGGCGATTTCCGATTGCGCTCCGCGGACAGACAGCCGTGTGTCAGTGCGAGGTCCTACAATGGTGATGGTTCGCACAATCCGGGTCCCGCATCGGCGCCGGCTCGGACATTGTGGCTGGTCACCAGCCTGACTGAAGGGATCCTTCGTGACATCGGTCAATCTCGGAATGCCCGCGCCACCGCCTCCCGTGCTCGCTCCGCGGAGGAAGACGAGGCAGATCAACGTCGGAAAAGTGGGGGTGGGGTCCGAATCCCCGGTGAGCGTGCAGTCGATGACGACGACGCAGACGACGGACATCAACGGCACCCTGCAGCAGATCGCCGAACTCACCGCCGCCGGCTGCGATATCGTGCGCGTGGCCTGCCCGACCGCCGACGACGCCGCGGCGCTGCCGATCATCGCCGGCAAGTCCCAGATCCCCGTCATCGCCGACATCCACTTCCAACCCAAATACGTCTTCGCCGCCATCGACGCCGGCTGTGCGGGCGTGCGCGTCAACCCCGGCAACATCCGCAAGTTCGACGACCAGGTCAGAGAGATCTCGAAGGCTGCCGCCGCGGCGGGCGTGTCCATCCGCATCGGCGTCAACGCCGGCTCCCTCGACAAACGGCTGATGGACAGATACGGCAAGGCCACGCCCGAAGCGCTCGTCGAATCCGCCTTGTGGGAGGCGTCCCTGTTCGAAGAACACGGATTCTATGACTTCAAGATCTCCGTCAAACACCACGACCCGGTGATCATGGTCCGCGCCTACGAGCTGCTCGCCGAGCGCGGCGATTGGCCGTTGCACCTCGGCGTCACCGAGGCGGGGCCGGCCTTCCAGGGCACGATCAAATCCGCCACCGCCTTCGGCCACCTGCTGGCCGAGGGGATCGGGGACACCATCCGCGTTTCCCTGTCGGCTCCTCCGGCCGAGGAGGTCAAGGTCGGCAACCAGATCCTCGAATCCCTCAACCTGCGGCCCCGGAAGCTCGAGATCGTCTCCTGCCCGTCCTGTGGGCGTGCGCAGGTCGACGTGTACACGCTGGCCGAACGCGTCACCGCCGGACTCGAAGGCATGGAGGTGCCGCTGCGGGTGGCCGTCATGGGCTGCGTGGTCAACGGCCCCGGTGAGGCCCGAGACGCCGACCTCGGTGTGGCCAGCGGCAACGGCAAAGGGCAGATCTTCGTCAAGGGTGAGGTCATCCGAACCGTGCCCGAATCCGAGATCGTCGAGACCCTCATCCACGAGGCCAACCGCATCGCCGAGGAGGCCGCGGGGCAGCCATCCGGTGCTGCGTCGGGGCCGCCTGAAGTCACCGTCGGGTAGGTGCGATACCTTGTGAGGACGAACAGATACATGGTCCACTCATCGGCCCATGCTGACGGCTGAGAAAGAGTTCAGGGGCACATGGCGCTGAGGATCGCACGACTGGAACATCAGCACACCCGGTGGCTGACGGACCTGCTTGCGCGCAATCCCTGTGAGAACGTCTACCTCATCTCCCTGCTCGAAGTCACAGGTACCGCCCGTCTGGGCTCTCCGGCCGGCACGCTGTACGGAATCTTCGACGGTGACCGGCCAGTCGCCGCCTACTGGGTGGGCGGCAACATCATCCCGGTCGCGGCGACTCCGGCGACGAACGAAGTGCTTGCCCGCAAGCTCAATGCCGACGGTCGTGTGTCCTGCTCGCTCATCGGCAACCGGTCGGTCATCCTCGACCTCCAGCAGCGACTCAATTGGGGGCGTCCGCGGGGAGTGCGCGAACGGCAGCCTCTGCTGGCCATCAGTTCCGACCCGCAGGTCACCCCCGACGAGCATGTGCATCGGGTGACCCTCGACGACCTGGGCGCGGTGTTTCCCGCCAGTGTGGACATGTTCACCAAAGAGGTCGGATTCTCACCGATCGAGGACGGCACCGCCGGGTACCTGTCGCGAGTGCGCGGGATCATCCGCGGCAAGAACTGCTATGCCCGGATCTCTGCGCGCCTGCCCCAAGGAGGCGCGGTGCCGAGGTGGCCGGCGAGGGAGCAGGACGAACAGGTGCTGTTCAAGGCCGATATCGGCATCCGCGCTCGCCGCATCGTCCAGGTCCAAGGGGTGTGGGTCCATCCTGCAGTGCGCAATCAGGGGCTCGGGGCTGCGGGCATGGCCGCGGTCGTCCAGCGCACCCGCGACAAAGGCCATTCCACGGTGAGCCTGTATGCCAATGACTACAACGAGACGGCGCTGCGCATGTACGCCCGCGTCGGCTTCGAACAGGTCGGCACCTTCGCCACCGTCATGTACTGAGCGCTCGGACGTTCAGGTATTGGAAGATCTCACCGACCGCTCGAGTTGCCGTCGCTGTATCACGTTATGCGGTGAGCGGTCGGCGGCAACGTGAGCTCTCGGCGGGCAGGGGGAGTTCTGCAGTGAACGGTCGGCGGTGACGTGAGCGCTCGGCGAATCAGTCGCGGCGGTTGCGCGACCGGGGCTTGGCCAGATCGCCGAGGAACTTCTCCATCTCCCGGCGGTCCTTCTTCGTCGGACGCCCCAGCCCTTTGTCGCGCCGGGGCACGAAGCCGCGCAGCGCGGGATCGGGCGGGGGAGTGAGGTCCTCATAGCACTGTACGGCCACACTGGCCTGCATCCGGGTGGGGATGAACCCGGTGATCCTCCAGATGAACTCGGACCCGGCCTTGCGCACCCGCACCTCTTGGCCGATCGTCACTTTCTGCGCGGCCTTGACCCGCTGACCGTCGACCTGCACATGCCCGCCACGACACGCCTGAGTGGCGAGGTTGCGGGTCTTGAACATCCGCGTCGTCCACAGCCACACGTCGACGCGCATGTGCTTGGCCGCATCTCGGTTGATCTCGGTCATCAGCGATGACCGTCCGGAGAATTCGGGCCGGCAGGGCGGGTATCGGCAGTGTGCGTGCCCGATGAGTGCACGCCCGCATCGGCCCCATCGGGCGCCTGGATCCGGGTGTCGGCGCGCAGCGCCAGAGCCGAGCGCCGGGTGAATGTCTGCGCCGGACGACCTCGTCCCTGGCTGACGGCCTCCCCGGTGGGATCGAGCAGAGGCAGCATGGTGCGACGGAACGTATCGGCCTGCAGGCTCTCCCCGGCGACGATCTCATGGAGTTCGCGCAGCTGCCGCAGCGAGAACTCCTGCTCCAGCAGCCCGAAGGGATCCGGGGTGCGCTCGTGAAAGGCCCGCAGGCGGTGCACGGCCACGCGCACGATCTCCTGATGTTCGGCACTGAGCTCACCGACATCGTGGACGGGCACGAGCTTCCGGCTGTGGACGGGGGAGTCCGGGTGATCGGAATCCGACTCCGCAGACTCAGGGTCGGCGGCCTCGGGGAGGGCTGCCTCGGTGGGGGACGTCTGGGCTCCCTCGGTCGCAGCATCCGGCACGGCCGCCTCGGTGGGATCGCCCTCCTCGGCGAGTCCGACATCGGAGGCGGAGAGCACGTCGAGATGAGCCACGGAGATCACCCAGCCGCGATCATCGCGGTCGGGCTGGTCGAACACGTGCAGCTGGACGGGGGCGCGGTCGACCAACCGGGCCTTCTCGCGCAGACAGCGGGCGACCGCCTCGGCGAGGCGTTCCTGCGGACGCAGAATCGACCCGGGCAGCTGCCACACCCCGTCGCCGGGATGGGTCATGAGAACATGCAGGCCACGGCCGGGCACGGGGCAGAGGACCGCGGTGTCGACCGCGACCGAGGGCCGCGGGAACTGCGTGAGTTGGCTGGGATCAGGCATGCTCTTCGTATCGTTCGGACTCGTCTTCTCAGCGGGGACCGGGCGGGGGACAGGATGACCCCGCCCGATGCCGAGCTTCGGTGCTGCAGCCACCAGTCTAATTCTCTTCCCGCAGGTGACGAATCCGCACCCGCTCGGATTCCCTCCGGCTCGCCCGCGTGCGATAGTGTTCGATCTGAGTCTTGACAAGTTGAGGAGATTTACCCATGGCCCTGCGCATGTCGTCCCTGTTCGTGCGAACCCAGAAGGAGGACCCGGTCGGCGCCGAGGTGGCCAGCCACAAACTGCTCCACCGTGCCGGATACATCCGCAGGTCAGCACCGGGAATCTACACGTGGCTGCCGCTGGGACTGGCCGTGCTGGGCAAGATCGAAGCGATCGTGCGCGAAGAGATGGCGCTCGCCGGCTCCCAGGAAGTCCACTTCCCGGGGCTGCTGCCGGCCGACCCGTACAAGAAGTCCGGCCGGTGGGAGGCCTTCGGGCCCGACCTCTTCCATCTCAAGGACCGCCGCGAGAATGACTACATCCTCGCGCCCACCCATGAGGAGGTCTTCACCCTCCTGGTCAAGGACCTCTACTCCTCGTACAAAGACCTGCCGCTGTCGATCTACCAGATCCAGACGAAATACCGCGACGAAGCCCGCCCCCGCGCCGGCCTGCTGCGTGGACGCGAATTCATCATGAAGGACGCCTACTCCTTCGACATCGACGACGCCGGACTCGACGCCTCCTACGAGGCCATGCGTGTGGCCTACCTGCGTGCCTTCGCCCGCCTCGGCCTACCGTGCCTGCCGGTCAAGGCGACCCCGGGCGCCATGGGCGGCTCCGGAACCGAAGAATTCATCTACCCCTCCGAGGTCGGTGAAGACACGTTCGTGCGCTCCCCTGGCGGCTACGCCGCGAACGTCGAGGCCGTGACCTCGATCGTGCCCGAGGCGATTCCCTACTCGCAGTCGCCGGCCGCGCATGTCGAGGACACCCCGGACACCCCGACGATCGAGACCCTCGTGGCAGCGGCGAACGCCTCGCACCCGCGCTCCGATCGTGAGTGGACCGCCGCAGATACGCTGAAGAACGTCGTCTGCGCCGTCACCCATCCCGACGGCACCCGCGAGATCATCGTCATCGGCCTGCCCGGTGACCGCGAAGTCGACCTCGACCGGGCCGCCGGCACCGGAATGCTCGGCGACGGTGAGGTCGACCTCGAAGCCGCGACCGCCGAGGATCTCGCCGCCCACCCGGAGCTCGTCAAGGGCTACATCGGACCCGGCAACTCCCTCGATGCCCCGGTGCTCGGCATCGAATCGCCCTCGAAGATCCGCTACCTCCTCGACCCTCGCGTCGTCGATGGCACCCGCTGGATCACC
Source organism: Brevibacterium sp. VCM10 (assembly GCF_000583215.1). Lineage (NCBI taxonomy): Bacteria > Bacillati > Actinomycetota > Actinomycetes > Micrococcales > Brevibacteriaceae > Brevibacterium > Brevibacterium sp. VCM10. Next base: position 25,705 of record NZ_JAJB01000015.1, on the reverse strand, counting down.
GGCGCCAATGAGCCCGGCCGTCACGTCTTCGACCTCGTCGCCGGACGCGACTTCACCGCCGACGGCACCATCGAAGCCGCCCAGGTCGTCCTCGGCGATCCGGCACCGGACGGCTCCGGTCCGCTGGAACTGGCCCGCGGTGTCGAGATCGGTCAGATCTTCAAGCTCGGCCGCAAGTACGCCGAATCCCTCGACCTCAAGGTGCTCGACCAGAACGGCAAGGCGACCACCGTGACCATGGGTTCCTACGGCCTCGGCGTCACCCGTGTCATGGCCTGCATCGCCGAGGAGTACCATTCCGAGGACGGACTCCTGTGGCCGCAGCACCTGGCCCCGGCCGATGTGCACATCATCGTCGCCGGCAAGGGCGAGGAGATCGCCGCAGCCGCCGAGAAGATGACGACCGAACTCGAAGCCGACGGTGTCAGCGTCCTGCTCGATGACCGCAACAAGGTCTCGCCCGGGTTCAAGTTCGCCGATGCCGAGCTCATCGGCATTCCCACCGTCATCGTCGCCGGCCGCGGACTGGCCGACGGCGTCGTCGAGGTGCGTGACCGTCTGGCCGGGGAGAAGTCCGATCAGCCCGTCGCCGAGGTGGTCCCCGCCACCGTGGCACGGGTACGTGAGGCGTACGCGAAGGCCGCAGCCGCAGCCGATGCGGCGGTCAGCGCCGACCGGAACGCTTGAGCCGCCTCGGTGTTCGACGCCCTCGCCGGAGGCATCGACGTCACCTGGACGATGGTCCTGTGGCTGCTCGCCGCGGGAGTCCTGGCCGGCTGGATCGATGCCGTCGTCGGCGGGGGCGGACTGATCCAGCTGCCCGCGCTGCTGCTCGTGCCGGGGATGAGCCCCGTCCAAGCAGTCGCGACGAACAAGATCGGGTCGATTGCGGGCACGACCGCCTCGGCGATCACCTATCTGCGCACGATCACCCCGGACCGGTCGGCGACGATCCCGGCCGCGGCCTCGGCGTTCTTAGGCGCCGTGCTCGGGGCGAAGCTCGCGACCCTGGTGCCGGCTGAGGCGTTCACCCCGATCATCCTGGTCGCGCTCATCGGGGTCGGGATCTTCACGGTGCTCAACCCGAGCCTCGGGGCCGACGCCACCCTGCGGTTCGGGGAAACGTCGAAACGCCACCACGCGCTGTCGTGGCTGATCGGGTTCGTCATCGGCATCTACGACGGGGTGCTCGGACCAGGCACGGGATCGTTCCTCGTCATCGCCTTCGTCTCGATCATCGGATTCTCATTCCTGCAGGCCTCGGCGACGGCGAAGGTCATCAACTGGGCGACGAACTTCGGAGCGCTCGTCTACTTCATCCCCGACGGTCAGGTCGTCTGGCTGCTGGGCGTGATCGTGGCCATCGGCAACGTCACCGGTGGAATCTTCGGTGCCCGCACCGCGCTGGCGAGGGGCTCCGGGTTCGTCCGTGTCATCTTCGTCATCGTCGTCTCCGTGCTGATCCTCAAGCTCGGCTTCGACGTCATCGCCACCCTCATCCACTAATTGCTACCTGACGGGGGCCCAGCAACCTCGCGCGAGGTTGCTGGGCCCCCGTCAGGTAGCAAGTGGGGTCAGCCGATGGGTTTGAGGGCGTGGGCGTTGACTCCGGCGACATCGGCGCCGGACAGGGCGCGGGCCACCCACAGGGAACGAGCAGCATCGGCCAGGCTCGAATTCGACCCACCGGAGGCTGCGCGCAGGTACCAGAACATGTTCGTGATCTCACGAGCCACGGTCGCGCCCATCCCGTACTGCGGATCGACCCCGGCACACAGCGCCAGGTCCGTGGCGAAGCCGCGCAGCCACGCCGCCTGCGCCTGCGGATGGTCCGAGGGGATCTCGGCCAGACGGTTCCACAGGATCGGGGCCAAGGTGTACGCGGTCGGACCGGCCAAGGGCTGCGGATCGATGGCCTTCCATGTCGAGACGCCCGTCGGGTCGGGGTTGCCGGCGAGGATGTTGTAGTAGTGCAGATCGGCATGGATGAGCCAGTTCTCATCCGACGAGGCCAGGGTCTGCATCCAGTTGCGGGCGAACGACAACAGCAGGGAATCGTGCGGACCCGCCTCCGACCACCCGGTCAGCAGCGCAGCATCGGCATCGAACGAGTTCAGCCACCCGGCCACGACATCCTGGACGCGCAGGAACTCCGAGGTCGCCGGAATCTCCAGGGACCGCTGCAGGGCACCCCAGATCGGTGGCACATCGCCCAGAGGCAGCACGGAGAGATTGTCCTTCGTGCGCAGCCGCTCCTGCAGAGTGACCCGGAAGCTGCGATCATCCCGAATGACCCGCACGGCCCCGTGCCCGTTCCACATCTTCAGCGCCCGCAGCACCTGCGCATGCGCTGCCGTATGCGCCGAGGTGGGAGCCGCGAACCGCAGCACCCCCTGATAGTTCTCCTGCGTGAGCACCGGAATCACCAAGGACTCGCAGCCGGCCCATGGGGCCCCGGGCACATCGTCGAAGCGCAGCTTCCACCGGTCGAGGAGCTCATTGGCCATATAGTCGAGTGCTGCAACCCACGAATCGGTGCGGTATTCGCCGATGATCTCGCGCGTCGCACGGTAGAGAACCGGTGGAACCTTCACTTCTGCACCTCCGCCTGCCCGGGTTCGTCATAGGTGAATCGCAGCGGCTGCGGGTCGGCGAAGTCCGATCGGGTCCGGGCCGATTCCCACAGCCGCAGAATCGCCGAGGCGTCCGCCTTTAACCAGGGCAGAAGTGCCGACGCGATGCCGTCCTCGAGGGAGAGCGCGAGGTCCTTCGCGGAGTCCGCGTCCGTCGGGGTGGGGTCGAGCTTCCACGCCGAGGCGGCCGGATCGGCCGTGTGCTCACCGAGGCGTTCGAGCATCTCCCCGGACAGAGCACCCAGGGATTCGAGCCGAGCCAGCGCAGCCGTGCGTTCGCGTGACTTCGAGCCGAAGTTCACGGCGAGCCGCTCATAGCCGTACGCGGCCGCTCGCGACTGGTTGAGGATCGCGTTGTACATGTCTGCCTGCCCCGCGGTCTCCTCGCTTCCGGAGTCGTTCGACCCGGCATCCGCGTCGGCCTTGCCGGTGGCGCTGGGCGACGCCGTCGACTCAGCGCCGCGGTCCGAGCCGTCGAGCTCCTCACGCCCGGCACGGATGAGTTCGGCGGCGGTGGTGATGATCTCCGGCTTCTTCGCCCCGGCCACCAGGGCCAGCCCTGTGGCCACATCGGCCAGGACGGGAATGAGACCCGATCCCAGGGACGCCGAGGCCTCGAAGACGGCGCGGGAGGCCACCTCGGCGGCTTCGACGAAGGTCCGTTCATCCTCGGTCGGGGGTGCCTCGGTGGCGAACTCTGTCGGCGGATTCCACACCGGTCCGACCGCCGCAGCGAAAGCAGCGAGGTCCTCACCAGCGGTTTCGGGATCCCCTGTGCCGGGGGAGGCGAAGTCGAGGATGCGGGCGAGACGATTGCGCAGCTGCTGGGTCGCATCCAGCGTGGGGATCTCCGGATCCTGATCGAGTCGCAGACCGCAGGCGGTGAGCAGACCCACGCTCAGCCCGCCGACGCCGGCAGTCAACAGGCCGCGGCGACTGACGGGAAAACGCATACGGCAATCCTATCGGATGCCCGGTCAGCGCCGAGGTACGCCCGAACCGGGTCGAATGCTTAACCTCGACGGCGCCTGTCGCTTAGGGTGGGTGAGAACACGGCGGTCGCACACGGGCACGGTGCGCCTGCCCCCTCGCCCCGCCTCGGCGACGGGGACGCACAAGGATATGGAGGAGACATGGACGAAGACGTCGAGCGGATCAAGGGCCTGCTCGCCCTGCCCCTGCAGGAGGCGGGATTCCACCTCGAGACCGTCAAAGCGGTCGCGGCCGGTCCGCGGCGCACGCTCACCGTCGTCGTCGACCTCGACGAATCGAGCACCGACCCGATGTCGATGGAGAAGATCGCCGAATCGACGAAGATCGTCGGCGACGCCCTCGACGAGGTCGAGATCTTCCGGGACAAGCCCTACCAGCTCGAGGTCACGAGCCCCGGCGCCACCCGAAAGCTCGAGACCCCACGCCACTTCCGACGCGTCATCGGCCGGCGCCTGGAGATCACGACGAAGAAGGACACCTTCAAGCTCGACCTCGCCGAGGTGGGGGAGAGTTCGATCACGGGCACGGACCCCCAGCGCAAGGAATCGAAGACGGTCGACCTCGGTGAGATCCGCAAGGCTCAGGTGGAACTGAAGTTCCGCTGAGGCGAACCTCACGCTCGGACGGCAGCGAGATCGCCCCAGCACGGACAGAGTGCGGGCGCGGACTGGGATAGACTGTTACGCCTGCATAAGTGAACACAGACAATTCAATGCTCGGTTGAGCGAGAGAGGATTTAGACATGGACATCGACCTCAATGTTCTGCGCGTGATCGAACGAGAGCGTGAGATTCCACTGGAAACCCTCATCGAACTCATCGAACAGGCGCTCTACCTCGCCTACCAGAAGACCGAAGGAGCCTGGCCCGACGCCCGCGCCGAACTCGACAAGTCCACCGGCGAGGTGCGCATCCTGGCCGTGGAGTTCGACAACGACGACAACCCGATCGGCGAATTCGACGACACCCCCACCGGCTTCGGCCGCATTGCCGCCCAGACCGCCCGACAGGTCATCCACCAGCGGCTGCGCGATGTCGAGGACGAGACCCTGCTCGGCACGTTCAAGGGACGCGAGGGCGAGATCGTCTCGGGCATCATCCAGCAGGGCCGGGACCCGCAGATGATTCAGGTCGACATCGGCGACGTCGAGGCGGTGCTGCCGCCGCACGAACAGGTCCCCGGCGAGACCTACGCCCACGGCACCAGACTGCGCGTCTACATCGCCGATGTGCACAAGGGCACGAAGGGCACCTCGGTCACCGTCTCCCGCACCCATCCGAACCTCGTGCGCCGACTCTTCGCCCATGAGGCCCCGGAGATCGCCGACGGCACCGTCGAGATCGTGTCCCTGGCCCGTGAGGCCGGCCACCGGACGAAACTCGCCGTGCGCGCCACGAAGCCGGGAGTCAACGCGAAGGGATCGTGCATCGGCGAGCTCGGCTCACGTGTGCGGGCGGTGATGAACGAACTCGGCCAGGAGAAGATCGACATCGTCGACTACTCCGACGACCCGGCGAAGTTCATCGCCCACGCCCTGTCCCCGGCCAAGGCCAAGAGCGTCGAGATCCTCGACGCCGCCGCGCAGGAATCCCGTGCCGTCGTCCCCATCGACCAGCTGTCCCTGGCCATCGGCAAGGAAGGGCAGAACGCCCGCCTGGCGGCCAAGCTCACCGGGTGGAAGATCGACATCGTCGCAGGCGAGTAGCCTGTCGCAGTGATTCGCACCACTGGCCCCCTTGGCGCGAGCGGGGGTGCCGGTGCTGTAGAATCATTCATTGTGAATGTTGGTGATGGACCCGTAAGGACGTGCATCGCCTGTAGGCAGAGGGCCGGTCGGGACGAGCTGACACGCTTCGTGTTCCGCCCCGACCAGCATCCCGCCGTCGTCCACGACGTGTCAGCGACACTGCCGGGACGTGGTGCGTGGGTGCATCCCGATGAGAAGTGCCTGAACAGGGCCCTGACCACTGCCGCCTTCGCTCGATCCTTTCGAACGAAGATCACCGCCTCGGACCTCCCGAGGCCGGATACCGAACCCAACGAGAACGGGTAGCCGAATGGATGACAAGTTGTGAGTGTCGCACGATGACACCCAGACGGAATTCGAGAGAGCAGTGAAATGAGTACTGCTCTTCATTGATGAGGTTCTTTCCTGACCGGGAAAGAACCCGGACAGGAGAACTGTGGCAAAGCCCCGTGTCCATGAGCTCGCGAAAGAGCTCGGCACAACAAGTAAGAACGTCCTCGAAAAGCTCCAGGACATGGGCGAATTCGTTCGCTCCGCCTCTTCGACGCTCGAAGCGCCCGTCGTGCGCCGCGTGAAGGAGGCATTCGCCGATTCCGCTTCCGCCGACGGTGGGAAGTCGACCGGCGCGAAGAAGGCCGCCAAGCCGGCCGCGAAGCCCGGAGCCCCGAAGCCCGGTGCGAAGCCCGCACCCAAGCCCGCCGCGAAGTCGGCTGCGAAACCGGGTGCTGCCAAGCCCGGTGCTGCCAAGCCCGCCGGAGCGGCGAAGTCGGCCCCCGCCGAGGATGCCGCCCCCGCGGCGAAGTCCGCACCGAAGCCCGGCGCCAAGCCGGCCGCACCGAAGGCCGATCCGACCGAGGCTCCCGCAGCCAAGCCGGCTGCCTCCTCGGCGCCGAAGCCCGGTGCCCCGAAGCCGTCTGCCGCGCCCAAGCCCGGCGCCCCGAAGCCCGGAGCACCCAAGCCGGGTGCGGCAAAGCCCGGCGGTCGCGGTGCCGGACGTCCCGGAAACAACCCCTTCGCCTCCTCGCAGGGAATGCCGAAGCCCGGCCGCGGACCCAAGCCCGGCGGTCGCTCCGGCGGTCAGGGTGGCCAGGGCGGTCAGGGAGGCCAGGGCGGACGCCCCGGCAACAACCCGTTCGCGCCCTCGCAGGGAATGCCGAAGCCCGGTCAGAAGCAGCGCTCCGGCAGTGACGAGACCTCCGGCTCGCGTCCGGCACCTCGCCCGGGCGCACCTCGCCCGAACCCGTCGATGCTGAAGAACTCGGCACTGAACAAGCCCGCTCCCGGCCGCGGTCGCGGCGGCGGACGCGGAAATGCCCCCGGCGGTGCACCCGGTGCACCGGGCGGCGGTCCCGGCGGACCGCGTCGCGGACCCGGCGGCGGTCCCGGTGGTCGCGGTTCAGGTCGCGGTCGCGGAAGCACACAGGGTGCATTCGGCCGCGGCGGCGGTCCCCGTCAGAAGGGACGCAAGTCGAAGCGGGCGAAGCGCGCAGAGCTCGAGCAGATGCAGGCTCCGTCGGTCGGCGGCGTCACCGTTCCGCGCGGAGACGGCAACACTCCGCTGCGTCTGCGTCGCGGCTCCTCGCTGGCTGACTTCGCCGAGAAGATCAACACCGATCCGACGAACCTCGTGACCGTGCTCTTCCACCTCGGTGAGATGGCCACGATCACCCAGTCCCTCGACGAGGCGACCTTCGAGGTCCTCGGCGAAGAGCTCGGCTACAAGATCGAGATCGTCTCGCCCGAAGACGAAGACCGTGAGCTGCTGGAGACCTTCGACATCGACCTCGATGCCGAAGCCGCAGAAGAAGACGATGAAGACCTGCAGGCGCGTCCGCCGGTCATCACCGTCATGGGTCACGTCGACCACGGTAAGACCAAGCTGCTCGATGCGATCCGCTCGGCCAATGTCGCTTCCCGCGAGGCCGGCGGAATCACCCAGCACATCGGTGCCTACCAGGTCGAGGTCGACCACGAGGGCCAGGAGCGCAAGCTCACCTTCCTCGACACCCCCGGTCACGAGGCGTTCACCGCCATGCGTGCCCGTGGTGCGAAGTCGACGGACCTCGCGATCCTCGTGGTCGCCGCCGACGACGGCGTGATGCCGCAGACGATCGAAGCTCTCAACCACGCTCAGGCGGCCGATGTGCCGATCGTCGTGGCCGTGAACAAGGTCGACAAGGACGGCGCCAACCCCGCCAAGGTGATGCAGCAGCTGACCGAGTACAACCTCGTGGCCGAAGAATACGGCGGCGAGACCATGTTCGTGCCGATCTCCGCGCTCAAGCGCGAGGGCATCGACCAGCTGCTCGAGTCCGTGCTGCTGACGACCGATGCTGCGCTGGACCTGCGGGCGAACCCCGACAAGTCCGCTCGCGGCATCGCGATCGAAGCCAAGCTGGACAAGGGCCGCGGTGCGGTCGCCACCGTCCTCGTCGAGTCCGGCACGCTGCGTCAGGGTGACGCCATCGTCTGCGGCACCGCCTACGGACGTGTGCGTGCGATGTTCGATGAGAACGGCAACGTCGTCGAGGAGGCCGGACCCTCCCGCCCCGTGCAGGTGCTCGGTCTGTCGTCCGTCCCGCGTGCCGGTGATTCGTTCATCTCCACCGATGACGATCGCACGGCCCGTCAGATCGCTGAGAAGCGTGACGCCATCGAGCGCAACGCCGCTCAGGCTCGCGGTCGCAAGCGCATCAGCCTCGAAGACTTCACGAAGGCTCTGGCCGAGGGCAAAGTCGACATGCTCAACCTCATCCTCAAGGGTGACGTCTCCGGTGCCGTCGAAGCACTCGAGGATTCGCTGCTCAAGATCGATGTGGGCGACGACGTCGACCTGCGGATCATCCACCGCGGCGTCGGTGCGATCACGGAGAACGACATCAACCTGGCCACGGTCGACAACGCGATCGTCCTCGGCTTCAACGTCCGTCCGGAAGCGAAGGCTCGCGACCTGGCCGACCGCGAAGGCGTCGACGTCCGCTACTACTCGGTCATCTACCAGGCGATCGACGACATCGAGTCCTCGCTCAAGGGCATGCTCAAGCCCGAGTACGAAGAGGTCCAGATCGGTACCGCGGAGATCCGCGAGGTCTTCCGCTCGTCGAAGTTCGGCAACATCGCCGGTTCGATCGTCCGCGACGGCCTCATCAAGCGGAACTCGACCGCTCGCGTCACCCGCGACGGAATCGTCATCGGCGACAACGTCCACATCGAATCGCTGCGCCGGTTCAAGGACGATGCGACCGAGGTCCGCGAGGGCTACGAGTGCGGTATCGGACTCGGCAAGTTCAACGACCTGCGCGTCGGCGACATCATCGAGACCTTCGAGATGCAGGAGAAGCCGCGCGACTGATCGGTCGCACCGCGAGTCGCATCCGCCTGATCGGAGCGCAGCAGCAGCGCACCCGAGGAGACGGATGGGACTGACACCATGAGTCGACGGCTCCGGTCGGCCCCCGGACGGGGGACCGGCCGGAGCCGGTTCGATTCCACCGCTAATATAGGGCCGGAAGAGTTGTTCCGGCCCCGAACAGAAGGACACGCACCATGGCAGACTCGACACGGGCCCGCAAGATCGCCGACCAGATCAAGGTCATCGTCGCCAGCACCATCGAGCGCAAGCTCAAGGACCCCCGCCTCGGCTTCGTCACCGTCACTGATGTGCGCGTGACCGGCGATCTGCAGCACGCCACCATCTTCTACACCGTCTACGGCGACGACCAGGACCTCGTCGGCACCGGTCACGCCCTCGAATCGGCCAAGGGCTTCATCCGCTCCGAGGTCGGCAAGGGACTGACGATCCGTCTGACTCCGAGCCTCGAATTCATCGCCGATGCCGTCCCCGAGGCGGCCGCCCGTCTCGACGGTCTGCTCGCTCAGGCCGCCGCCGACGATGCCCGCGTGGCCGGGCTGGCCAAGAACGCGCAGCATGCAGGTGAATCCGACCCGTACAAGAAGACCGACGACGCCGACGAAGACTGATGGCCGCATCCGGCCGGCCCGATCATCGCTCCTGGTCATCGGCGGAGAACGGCAGTACGGCGGCTGAGAGGCGGATTTGAGCTTCGTCACGTCGCGAAAAAAAGTTCTCGTAACAGTTTTGTTATCTTTCCGAGATGTCGTAGACTTCTTGCGGTAACGAAATGATTACGACTCTGTTAAGGGATTTCTGCATTGGGTAAGCACTCCTCACCGAAGCCGTCGTTCGCGAAGCAGCTGGTCCGGGACCTCGCTCCCGGCAAGCGCCCCGCCGGTCGTCGCGCAGCGAATGCGCCGTCCTCGGCGACTTCCGTGCTGGCGACTGTCAAGCAGCGTCCCGTCGTCGCCGCGATCGCCGTCCCGGCAGCCGCGACCGCCGCCGTCGTCGGTTCGACCGTTGTCATGGGACCGCCGGAGTCCGGCAATGTCACCACCGAGGCCGCGTCGACGACCCCCGAGGAGTCGACCACTGCCTCGACCCCGAGCCAGAAGGAACTCGACGCCGAACGCAAGAAGGCCGGCGAAGAGTACCTGGAGAAGGTCAAGGACGACCCGAAGTACAAGAACAAGACGTCGAAGACCGACCTTGAGGTCAAGGCTCCGCCGAAGCCCGAGCCGACCGCCGAATCCACGGCCGCTGAGAAGAAGAGCGACGATTCGTCCTCCGATGAGAAGTCGGGCGATGAGAAGTCCTCCGGCGGCGGCACCTCCTCGGACACCTCGGCTCCGGCCTGCAGCGTGTCGTCGTCGATCGAGTCTGGTTTGCTGCCGAACGCCGTCAACGGCTACCGTGCCGTCTGCGCGAAGTTCCCCGAGGTCAAGACCTTCGGCGGACGTCGACCCGGCACCGGTTCGGACCACAACACCGGAGAAGCCGTCGACATCATGATCACCGGCTCCACCGGCGACCGCATCGCCGACTACCTCATCCAGAACCAGGGCGCCCTCAACGTCAAATACGTCATCTGGGAGCAGCGCATCTGGATGCCCGGACGGGGCTGGAAGGGCATGGAGGACCGCGGAGGCGCGACCGCCAACCACTTCGACCACGTGCACGTGTCCTTCAACTGATCGCCGAACCCAGTGAGCGATTCTTCCCCACAGGGCGTCCTCGTCTGCGACAAGCCGCAGGGACTGAGCTCCCACGGTGTGGTCTCCCGCATCCGCCGCTGGTTCGGGACGAAGAAGGTCGGCCACGCCGGCACTCTCGACCCGATGGCCACGGGCGTGCTCGTCCTCGGCCTCGGCCGCGGCACCAAGCTGCTCACCTATATCACCGGGGTCTCGAAGACCTATTTCGCCACCATCCGTCTGGGGTCGTCGACCCCGACCGATGATGCCGATTCCGAGCCCGATCGCTTCGCGGACCCAGCCGACCTCGCCCGTGTCGACACCGCGGCCATCGAGGCCGCCGTGGCCGAGCTGCGCGGCCCCATCGATCAGGTCCCCAGCGCCGTCTCGGCGATCAAGGTCGACGGCAAGCGCTCCTATGCCCGGGTCCGCGCCGGCGAGGACGTCGCACTCAAGGCCCGTCGCGTCGAGGTCTCGGAGTTCCAGATCATCGACATCCGCTTCGCCGCCGAGGAGGGGCACATCGACGTCGACGTCGAAGTCGACTGCTCGTCCGGGACGTATGTGCGCGCACTGGCCCGCGATATCGGCACCGACCTCGGGATCTTCGGCCACCTCACCGCGCTCAGGCGGACGCGCGTCGGTGATTTCCACATCGACCAGGCCGCGACCCTGCCCGCGGACCTCGACGTTCCCGCCCCCACCCTCATCTCCCTCGCCGAGGCGGCCCGCACCCTGCTGCCGGTCGTCACCGTCGACGCCGGTCAGGCCAGGGCGCTCATGCAGGGGAAGACTGTTCCTGCCGGCGACTGGCATGCCGACCCCGCCCCCGACGCTGTTGGCCGGGCCGCCGCCGACACCGGCGGCTCAGAGAATCGCGAAGTGGCCGTCGTCTGCGACGATGCGCTCGTCTCCGTGGCCGAAGTTCGTCGCAGCGGCGGGCTGAAGTCACTGACCGCCTTCGCCATCGACCTCGCCTGAACGGGACCCGGCCACCTCACTGACACAACGAAAAATGTTGTACTAGATAAATACAATCAAAATGCTTGTATCTCTCGGTGCCATCTGATCTACTTGTCCTATGTTCGTCTTGACCATCGACCAGCAGGATTCGCGCTCACACGCCGACGCCGTGCCCCGAATCCTCGAGGCGCTGGCGCCGATCGAGACGATCGTCCCCTTCGCCCGCACCATCGGTGACGAGGTTCAGGGGGTCCTCGACGACCCTGATGCCGTCGCCGAGGCGGTCCGCCGCATCGGCGTCGACGCCGGCTGGCATATCGGGATCGGAATCGGCGAGGTCGAACGGCCCCTGCCCGAGACCACCACGGAGGGCAGGGGAGCGGCCTTCTACGCCGCGCGCCAGGCTGTCGAAGCGGCGAAGTCCGCACCTGCAAACCTCGTCGTCGGTGCCGACGCGGACAGTGACCATCGCGGCCTGGCTGAGGCGGCCCTGCGGCTGCTCATCAGTACGCTGAGCGAGCTGCGCAGCCACGCCCGCGGCTACGTCGGCTTCCGCCTCGACCACCCCGAGGCGACTCAGGCTGAGATCGCCGCAGAGTTCGACGTCTCCCAGCAGGCCGTCTCCCGGGTGCTGTCGGCCGGTCCCGCCGACATCGTCGCCGGCGCCGAGCACCTGGCTCGGCACCACCTCGCCCGCCTCCAACGAGCCCTGTCGGAAGGAGCCGCACATGTGGACTGAGGTGCTCGTCGCCATCGCCGCCGCCCTCGTCGCGGCACTCATCGGCTGGCCGCTCGTGCCGCTCCTCCTTCGCCTGACCCATGCGGGCCCGGGAACCAGGCCCGCACACACCGGGGCCGAGGACGTCGAAGTCCTACGCGGCGGACTGTGGATCGGCATCGTCGAACGCGCACTCATCGCCGGAGCCATCGTGCTCGGACGACCCGAGCTCATGGCCGTGGTCATCGCGGTCAAAGGACTCGGTCGCTTCGCGGAGATCAAATCCTCGGCGGCCGCGGGGGAGCGGTTCATCATCGGCACCTTCGTCTCCATCGCCCTGGCCTCCCTCCTCGGCGTCATCGGCTGGGCGATCGTGGCCTGACCGGGGTCTCCCGGGTCTTCCCCGCCTCGGCGAGGTCCGGGTTAGGAGGCGGAAGATGTCTGCGATAATCTGAATCGGTGCACGGAAGGAGCGAATGTCTGGTGGAGCTGTATCACGGACTCGGTGAGGTCGAGGTCGACGCTGTCGGCACCGTCGTCACCCTCGGCAACTTCGACGGCGTGCACCGCGGACACCAGACGGTTCTTGCCACCGTCGCCGCCCGGGCCAGGCAGGAGGGCCTGCGCTCGATCGCGATGACCTTCGACCCGCACCCGCGCACGGTCCACCGCCCCGACGACCCGACCGTGATGATCACCTCGACCCGGCAGCGCGCCGAGCTCATCGCCGCCACCGGAATCGACGGCCTGCTCATCCAGCCCTACGACCTCGACTTCGCCGCCCAGTCGGCCGAGGAGTTCGTGCGCAGATATTTCGTCGAAGCCCTGCACGCGAAGATCGTCGTCGTCGGCGACGACGTCCGCTTCGGGCGTGACAACGAAGGCACGATCGAGACCCTGCGCAGCCTCGGCGAGAAATTCGGCTTCCGGACCGAGACGATCGACGAGGTCGGGCGCGGGGGCCGGTATTCGTCCTCGCGGATCCGGGAACAGCTCACCGCCGGTGATGTCGCCGAGGTGGCCGATCAGCTCGGTCGCTACCACGCACTTCACGGCACCGTCGTCCACGGCGATGCCCGCGGACGCGACCTCGGATTCCCGACGGCGAACCTCTCGGCGAATCCCGACGGGCTCGTCCCCGCCGACGGCGTCTATGCCGGATGGGCGACGTTCAACGGTGAGGACCAGGCGTACCCGGCGGCGATCTCCGTGGGCACGAACCCGACCTTCCAGGGGCAGGTCCGACGGGTCGAGGCGTACGTGCTCGACAAGGAATTCGGCGAATTCGACGTCTACGACCGTGAGATGACTCTCGAATTCGTCTCCCGCATCCGCGGGCAGGTCGCGTTCACCGGGATGGACGACCTCATCGTGCAGATGCATGAGGACATCGCCGATGTGCGCGAAGTCCTGCACACCTGATAAGCTGATCTCTGCCGTTTTCACCGGCCGCGGTCCCATAGTGCAGAGACTTCAGGTCCCTGCGCCGCGCAACGACACGAAGGAGAACTCCATGGCTCTCGATACCGCTGTGAAGCAAGAGATCATCAAGGAATATGCAACTCATGAGGGCGACACCGGTTCTCCCGAGGTCCAGGTTGCCCTGCTGACCCGCCGGATCATCGACCTGACCGAGCACTTCAAGGATCACAAGCACGACCACCACTCGCGTCGTGGCCTGCTGCTGCTCGTCGGCCAGCGTCGCCGCATGCTCAAGTACCTGCAGAACGTCGACATCGAGCGTTACCGTTCGCTCATCAAGCGCCTCGGCCTGCGCCGCTGATTCGACTCTGCTGATCAGCACCGTCTGATCGGACCGTCTCGAACTGTTCGGAAGCGTCCCACCACTCGGTGGGGCGCTTTCGTGCTTCTGCGGTAGACTCATGAGTGGACGCACATGCCATGGACGTTTCGGTCTTCGGTAGTGGCCTCCGGAGGAACGCGCGCTGACACAGGCTTGCAGATGCAGGTGGCTGCCGGCACCGGTTCCGTGGGCCCCGATCGATGACCGGCGTGGATCCATGCATCGTCCACTGCCAATATCCCGCCGGAAGGGCGCGGGGCTTCGCACTGTGCAATGCAGAGCGCTGCCTCTTCGCGCCGAGGGGCCTCCCTCGAGCGCTGCAGGTCTTGCGATGACCGCCGCGCACCGGCACAAACTAGGAGACTACGTGGGACTCAACCCTGAATCCGCCGTTGCCCATATCGACAACGGCAGCTTCGGCAAACACACCATTCGCTTCGAAACCGGTCGGCTGGCCCAGCAGGCCGCCGGCTCCGCCGTCGCCTACCTCGACGACGACACCATGCTGTTCTCGGCCACCTCGGCAGGAAAGAACCCCCGTGAGGGCTTCGACTTCTTCCCCCTGACCGTCGACGTCGAAGAGCGCATGTACGCCGCCGGCCGCATCCCCGGCTCGTTCTTCCGCCGCGAGGGACGCCCCTCGACCGACGCGATCCTCACCTGCCGCCTCATCGACCGCCCGCTGCGCCCGTCCTTCGTCAAGGGCCTGCGCAACGAGGTCCAGGTCGTCGTCACCGTGATGTCGGTCAACCCCGACCACATCTACGACGCCCTGGCCATCAACGCCGCCTCGATGTCGACCCAGCTGTCCGGTCTGCCGTTCTCCGGCCCCATCGGCGGTGTGCGCATCGCGCTCATCGACGGCCAGTGGGTCGCGTTCCCGAACCATTCGCAGCTTCAGGACGCCGTGTTCAACATGGTCGTCGCCGGTCGCGTGGTCGGCGACGACGTCGCCATCATGATGGTCGAGGCCGAAGCCACCGACAACGCCATCGACAAGATCAAGACCGGCGCGCAGGCCCCCACCGAGGAGGTTGTGTCCGAAGGTCTCGAAGCCGCGAAGCCGTTCATCGCCGAGCTCTGCCGCGCGCAGTCCGAACTCGCCGATCGTGCCGCGAAGCCGACCGTCGAATTCCCCGTCTTCCGCGACTACGAGGACGACGTCTACGAGGCCGTGAAGGAACTCGCCGAGGCGAAGCAGACCGAGAACTTCACCATCGCCGACAAGCAGGAGCGCGAAGCCGCCGGCGCCGCACTCCTCGACGAGCTCTTCGAGAAGCTCGGTGAGCGCTTCGAAGGCCGTGAGAAGGAGATCGCGAACGCGCTCAACGCGCTGACCAAGCAGGTCGTGCGCAAGCGCATCCTCACCGAGCAGGTCCGCATCGACGGTCGTGGGCTCAAGGACATCCGTCCGCTCACCGCCGAGACCAACGTCGTCCCGCGCGTGCACGGTTCGGCCATCTTCGAACGCGGCGAGACCCAGATCCTGGGTATCACCACGCTCAACATGCTCAAGCTCGAGCAGACGATCGATTCGCTCTCACCCGAGACCTCGAAGCGCTACATGCACCACTACAACTTCCCGCCCTATTCGGTCGGTGAGACCGGTCGTGTGGGCAGCCCGAAGCGTCGCGAGATCGGCCACGGAGCGCTGGCCGAGCGCGCCCTCGTGCCCGTTCTGCCTAAGCGCGAGGACTTCCCGTACGCGATCCGCGAGGTCTCCGAGGCCCTCGGTTCGAACGGTTCGACCTCGATGGGTTCGGTCTGCGCCTCGACGCTGGCCATGCTCTCGGCCGGTGTGCCGCTGCAGGCGCCCGTCGCCGGCATCGCCATGGGACTCGTCTCCGATGTCATCTCCACCGACCAGGGCGAGCAGACCGCGTACGCGGCTCTGACCGACATCCTCGGTGCCGAAGATGCCTTCGGCGATATGGACTTCAAGGTCGCCGGTACGCGTGACTTCATCACCGCGATCCAGCTCGACACCAAGCTCGACGGCCTTCCCGCCTCGGTGCTCGGTGCCGCACTCAAGCAGGCCCGCGAAGCACGCATGGTCATCCTCGACGTCATCGCTGAAGCCATCGACGCCCCGGCCGAGATGGCACCGACGGCACCGCGGATCATCTCCGTGAACATCCCCGTCGACAAGATCGGTGAGGTCATCGGGCCCAAGGGCAAGATGATCAACCAGATCCAGGAGGACACCGGCGCGGACATCAGCATCGAAGATGACGGAACCGTCCTCATCGGTGCCACCGACGGACCGGCCGCCGAGGCCGCCCGGTCGATGATCAACGCGATCGCAAACCCGCAGGTTCCCGAGGTCGGCGAACGCTACCTGGGCACCGTGGTCAAGACGATGAGCTTCGGCGCATTCGTCTCACTGACCCCGGGCAAGGACGGCCTGCTGCACATCTCCGAGCTGCGTAAGCTCAACGACGGCAAGCGCGTCGAGGATGTCGAGGACGTCGTCGGCGTGGGCCAGAAGGTCCAGGTCGAGATCACGAAGATCGATGACCGCGGCAAGCTCTCGCTGGCTCCGGTCACCGACGAAGACGAGAAGTCGGACGAAGAGGGATCAGACAACTGATACTGGATAGTTCGCACACCGGGGAGGGCAGCCGAATCGATCGGTCTGTCCTCCCCGGTGGTTTGACGCTGACCACCGAACACATGCCGGGCCTGGCCTCGGAGACGATCGGGATCTGGGTCGCAGCCGGGTCCCGCGACGAATCCGCCGAGACCGCCGGATCGACGCATTTCCTCGAGCACATGCTGTTCAAGGGCACCGGGTCGAGGGATGCGAAGTCCATCGCCGCGGCCTTCGACCGCACCGGCGGGGATTCGAATGCGATCACCGCCAAGGAGCTCACCTGCTACTACTCCCGGTGCCTGGTGACAGACCTGCCGAACATCACCGGGCTGCTCGTCGACATGGTCTCGAACTCCCAGCTCGATACCGAAGAGTTCGAACGCGAGCGCGGAGTCATCATCGAAGAGCTCGCCATGTCCGCCGATGATCCCGGAGACGTCCTCTTCGACGACTTCGATTCCCTGGTCTTCGGTTCGCACTCGCTGGCCCGGCCCGTGGGTGCGACGAAGGATCAGATCCGCGTGCTCGGCCACCACACGGTCATCGACCACTATCAGTCGACGTACATTCCGCCTCGCCTGGTCATCGCCGCCGCGGGCGGTGCTACCCATGAAGAGGTCCTCGCGATGGTTGAGGATGCCCTCGCCGAGGCGGGGCTCGGATCTCGTGCCGATGTCTGGTCGGGTGCGGGGAACGGTAGTCACGGTGGGGACTCGGTGGACACCGGCGACGCGGACGGCGGGGCCGCCTCGGTGGCGAAAGGCTCGCACCTCGGTGGGGCGGCCCGGGTGCGTCCTGAGTTCCACTCTGGGAAGTCGCATACGGTCAAGGACATCGAACAGCTGGGCATCATGCTCGGCTGCGAAGGTCTGGAAGAAGGCCATGACGACCGGTTCATCTACTCGGTCATGCTCACGATGCTCGGCGGCGGGATGTCGTCGCGGCTGTTCCAGAGCGTGCGCGAGGAGCGCGGACTGGCCTATGCCGTGAACTGTGTGGCCAGTCAGTTCACGGATACCGGCACCTTCGGCATCTACGCCGGCTGTACGGCCGAGAACACTCAGGCCGTCGTCGACCTGGCCATGAGCGAATGGGACCGGTTGGCGCAGGAGACGCCGAGCCAGTTCGAGCTCGACGAGATCGTGTCCCAGCTCTCAGGCTCGATGGTGCTCGGTCTCGAGTCCTCTGCGGCGCGGATGAACCGTCTCGCGCGGTCGGAGATCTTCGGGCTGCCGCTCGAATCGCCGATGGACCTCATCGAACGTGTCCGCTCGGTCACGGCCGAGGACGTCAGCGAGATGGCCGGGCGGCTGCTGTCGCGGCCCAAGGCTCTGGCCCTGGTCGGACCGGCCGCCGAGGTCGAAATGCCCTGAGCGCGTCGCCGCGTCCAGAGCTTCGGCTCTCGGACGCGGGACGCCCGTCAGCAGGAACGTAGAGGGGACAGGCGAGATGGCGAGGAAGAACGCAGCGGTCCGTCGGGAGGAGATTCTGGCGGCCACGGTCGAGGAGATCGAGGCGACGGGTCTGCGCGGGCTGCGCGTCTCCGACGTCGCTGCCCGTCTGGGTTTGAGCGCCAGCCTCGTCATCTACCACTTCGAGACGAAGGAAGCCCTCGTGGCCGAGGCCTTCGACTTCGCCGGGCGCCAGGACATCGACCACGCCAGGGAACTGGCAGCTGGGGCTGCCTTGGCGAGGGGGAGTGCTTCGGCTCTCCAACGATTGCGGGACGTCGTCGGCTGGTACCTGCCCCGCGGATCCTCGCGCAGCTGGAAGATCTGGATCGACGGCTGGTCGGCCGGACTCGTCGACGACGCTCTGCGGTCGACATTCGCCGCTCTCGACCAGGAGTGGAAGTCGATCCTCGTGGGCCTCATGGACGAGGCCATCGCGGCAGGCGAATGCTCGGCCCCGGACGGCGGCACCGAGGCGTGTGCGACCCGGGTACTGGCCTTCCTCGACGGTCTGGCGATCCAGGTGATGATCAATTCGCAGGCCGTCGACACTGAGGCGCTGAGCGCCTGGGTCGACGACTTCCTCCACCGCGAACTCGGGTGACCGCGCCCCTTGACGTGGTGGGCATCGCGCCGTCAGACTTGAGTCGTACACGTTACTGAATAGCGATTCAGTAAGGCTTGGACGTCATCTGCTCCCGACTCTCCTGGAGGCCCCATGTTCATGGACATCACCTGGCAGGACTCTGTCACCGGCGCGGCAGGCTATGTCGTCATCGACACCCTCGTGCGCGGCACCGCGTCGGGCGGACTGCGCATGCGCAAGGGCTGCTCGCTCGACGAAGTGCGCGGACTCGCCCAGGGGATGACCCGCAAGGAAGCCATCCACCTCCGCGAGGGCCGACACTATGTGCCCGTCGGCGGTGCCAAGGGCGGCATCGACTTCGACCCCCGCGCACCCGGAGCCAAGGACGTCCTCGAACGCTTCCTCGTCGACATCAATCCGATCATGCGCGCCTACTGGGCTCTCGGCGAAGACCTCGGTGTCCGCCAGGACGACATCGACGAGATCCTCGACCGCAGCGCACTCGGCTCAGGACTGTCCGCCGTCGACAAGCTCGTCGACGATCCGGCCGCCGTCGAAGCCCGCGCGGACAAGGCGTTCTCCACCATCGTCGACGGCCTCGCCCAGGACGAACTCGTCGGCGGTCTCGGCGTGGCCACCTCGGTGCTCGCCGCCCTGCGCGACGCCGGCCGCGACCCCGGCGAATCCACAGCCGTCATCCAGGGATTCGGCTCCATGGGCGGAGCCACCGCCCGCTACCTCGCCGAGGCGGGATTGCGCATCGTCGGCATCGCCGATGCCGACGGACTCGTCACCAACCCCGCGGGACTCGACGTCGAAGCGCTGCTGACCACCCGCGACCAGTTCGGCGGCATCGATCGCGCAGCACTGCGCCCCGAGGACCGCGTCGGCGATCGTGACGACTGGCTCGCCGCCGACGCCGACGTCCTGATCCCTGCTGCCGTGAGCTACTCGATCACGCCGGACAACTGCGACCGCATCACCGCCTCACTCATCGTCGAGGCCGCGAACATGCCCGTCCTGCCCGCAGCCGAAGAGACGCTGCTGGCCCGCGGCGTCACCGTCATCCCGGACTTCCTCGCGAACTCGGCGACGAACGCCTGGTGGTGGTGGGTGACCTTCGGCGACGTCGACGGCAGTTGGGACGACAGTCGCGCCATCGTCACCACCACCCTGTACGACCTCACCGCCGAAGTCCTCATCGCCGCCCGCGACCAGGGCATCAGCCCCCGGGCGGCAGCCCAGGCGAAGGTCGATGCGAACCTCGCCGCGCTCCACGCGGCCTCTGCCGAAAACACCGCCGCCCCCGCCTCAGCGCTGGAAAGCTAGCGACATGGACGCTTTCTTCGATCCCGGCAGCGTCGCCGTCCTCGGGGCCTCGAACGATTCCAGCAAATGGGGTTTCTGGCTCGCCGCCGGAGCCCTGCGCGGATCCGAGCGCCGCCGCGTCTACCTCATCAACGCCACAGCCGCCTCGATCCAGGGTCGGCCGACATTCGCCCGCCTCAGCGACCTGCCGGAGACCCCGGAGCTGCTCGTCATCTCCGTGCCCGGCCCGACCGTCGCGGGAGTCGTCGCCGAAGCACTCGAGAACGGAGTGCGCGCCTTCCTCATCATCTCCGCCCGCGTCCCCGACGCCGACGCATTGGCTGCCACGATCCGTCAAGCCGGCGGTCGCCTCATCGGCCCGAACTCCTTGGGTCTCGTCGACTCACACTCTGATCTGCTCCTGGCCTGGGGCAATTTCACCCCCGGAAGTCTCGCCGTGGTCACCCAGAGCGGACAGCTCGGCACGGAGATCGCCACCCTCGCGGCCCGCAGCGGACTCGGCATCTCCCGGTTCGCGTCGATCGGCGGCCAATCCGACGTCCGCGCCGCCGAGGTGCTCACCACCCTCGTCGACGACCCCGCCACCGCTCAGGTCGCGCTCTACCTCGAATCCTTCACCGGCGGTGCCGCCCTCGTCTCCGCCCTCAAGGCCCTGCGCGCCGCCGGGAAGCCGACGATGATCCTGACCACCGGAGCCTCCAGTGCAGGAGCGCGACTGGCACGATCCCACACCGGGTCGATGACCACGGCCATGGACACCATCGACGCCGCCTGCCGGGCCGCCGGCTCCATTCGCCTGACCACCCCCGGCCAGCTCGTCGAGCTCGCCGGATTCTTCGCCTCGGCCTGGCTGCCGAACGGCCGGCGCATCGGTGTGCTCTCCGACTCCGGCGGGCAGGGAGCGATCGCCGCCGACACGGCCGAGAGCTGGGGACTCGATGTCACCGAACTGACACCGGCCATGCGAGACCGTGCCGCCGGGATACTCACCGACGCCGACCACATCGACAACCCCATCGACCTCGACGGTGCGGGGGAGAAGAACCTCGACGTCTACGCGGACCTCGCCGAGGTGCTGCTGACCGACGCGGACATCGACGCCGTCGTCCTGTCCGGATACTTCGGCTGCTACGGCGAGGACGTCCCCGACCTCATCGACCGGGAACTGGCCGTCGTCGATCGGTTGGGTGGCCTCGTCGCCGAGGCGAAGAAACCCGTCATCGTCCACTCGATGAGCGCATCCTCGCCGGCCGTCACCCGTCTTTGGGAGCTCGGCGTCCCCGTCTGCACCTCCATCGAAGCGGCCATGCGCGTGCTCGCCCGTGCCGGCTTCTACGCCGCCCATGCGGGCCGGCTCACCGAATCACTCGAACTCACCGGCCCCGTCACCCCGTGGGGCACCGGATATGCGGCCGCTCGTGCAGTGATCGCGGGCGCTGGGATTCCCGTTCCTGCCGCTGTCACCGTGGGTAGCGTGGGCCCGGGGGAGACCCGCGCACCCGCCGAGGCGGTCCCGGACTCCGGACTCAATCCGCCGTTCGCGCTCAAGGCCGGATGGCCTGCCCACAAGACCGAGGTCGGGGGCATCGCACTGGGGCTGAACGACCTGCCCGCAGTCGAAACGGCGTATGCGGACATGGTGGGCCGCCTCGGCGAGGGTGAGTACATCCTCGAGGAGATGGACACACGTGACCATGTCGTCGAGATCCTCGTCGGGGGTCGGCAGGACGAGAACTTCGGGCCGCTCGTCATCGTCGCCGCCGGCGGGACGGAGACCGAACTCTTCGCCGATACGTGGCTCGAACTCGCCCCCGTCACCCATGCCGAAGCCGGTGACATGATCGCGCGGCTGAGCTGCTCGCGGCTGCTCACCGGATGGCGGGGCAGGCCCGCCGCAGACATCGACGCCCTGGCCGAGGTCATCGTCGCGGTGTCCCGACTGGTGGCCGGGAACAACGCCATCGCCGAAATCGAGATCAACCCGGTGCGAGTCGCCCCGGACGGCTGCCTGGCTGTCGACGCACTCGTCGTGACAACGGACAACCCGCCAGCGGAGAACGTGTCAGCAGGGAATGTGTCAGCAGAGAACCCGAACAGCGAGGACTGAGAATGGACCAGACGACCACCACCGGCGGGGCGCATCTGGCGCGCGCACTCCAGGCCGAAGGGATCACCCGTGTCTTCGGGATCCCCGGCACCCACAACCTCGAGATCTTCGCGCAGTTGAGTGCCGCCGGAATCGCCATCGTCTCACCCCGCCACGAACAGGGCGCGGGCTACATGGCCGACGGCGCCGCCCGCGTCACCGGTGAGGTGCAGGTCGTCGTCACGACCACCGGACCGGCCGCGCTCAACGCACTCACCGCCCTGCTGCAGTCCTTCACCGACTCCGTACCCGTCCTCCTCATCACGCCGGGCATGCCGCTGACCCACCCCGGCCGCGGCAACGGGCTCCTCCACGAAGTCCGCGATCAGTCTGCTGCCCTGTCAGCCGTCCTCACCGAGGTCATGCGGGTCACGAGTCCCGGCGAGGTGTCGCTGGCGGTGGGGCAGACACTGTCGGCGATGCGTTCGGGGCGGACCCGTCCGGCCGCAATCGAGATCCCGCTCGATCTCATCGAAGACGCCGGCCCCGGAACACTCCACCTGTCCGTGACCCGGGCACTGCCGGCCCTCGTGCCCTCAGCGATCGATGCCGCCGCCGAGGCGATCGCCGGTTCGACGCGACCGCTCATCATCGCCGGCGCCGGAGCTCACGGAGCAGGAGAGGAGGTCGCAGCGCTGGCGGAGACGCTCGGAGCGGGAATCGTCCTGTCGTCGAATGCGAAGGGACTCGTCGATGACCGCGCCGAGACCACCATCGGCGCCATCGGGGTCCTCGAACTGCTCCCAGAGCTCACGGGCGATGCCGATGCGGTCATCGCGATCGGCACCGAACTGGCACCCAGCGACTTCT
Source organism: Brevibacterium sp. VCM10 (assembly GCF_000583215.1). Classification (NCBI taxonomy): domain Bacteria; kingdom Bacillati; phylum Actinomycetota; class Actinomycetes; order Micrococcales; family Brevibacteriaceae; genus Brevibacterium; species Brevibacterium sp. VCM10. The sequence continues at coordinate 2,883 of NZ_JAJB01000015.1, read as the reverse complement.
GGCCGGAACCGCTGCCGCTGCCCGACACCGTCGTGCGCATCGACATCGACGAGGTGCAGATGCTCACGAACGCTGACGTCAGCCATCCGATCCTCGCCGCCGCGAAGGACGCGACAGCCGCCCTGAACGAGCGGATGTCCATGCTGCGCACGGAGTCCGCGACCATCGCCGCACGGGACTGGACGGGCGGCTGGAAGGCAAGGGCCGCCTCGGCGATGGAATCCGACGGCCGCCCCTGGGCCGATCTCTCGACGGCACTCACCGCGTTCGCGGAGACCGACGACTCTCCGCTCATCCTCGCGGCGGACTCGACGATGGCCTGCTACTACGGGGTGCAGACCGGATGGAAGGCCCGCCCCGGTGACCGGTTCCTCTACCCTGCAGGGGCGGGCACGCTCGGCTTCGGTCTGCCCGCCGGAATCGGTGCGAAACTCGCGGCTCCGCAGGCCAGAGTGGTCGCGGTCGAAGGCGACGGGGGAGCGATGTTCACGATCGCCGAACTCGCCGCAGCCGTCCAGGCAGGCGTGCGGATGAGCCTCATCATCGTCGACAACGGCGGGTACGGGGAGATCCGCAACGAGATGGACGACCGCGGGGACACCCCGTCCGGGGTGAGGCTGACCGGACCGGACTTCCCGGCGCTGGCGCAGGCGATGGGGGCACGCGGGGTCCATGTCGACGGGGCAGATGCGCTGCTGGCCGCTCTCACCGTGGCGGAGGCAGCGGATGGTCCGACACTCATCCACATCACCGAGGATTCCCGGGCCGGAGCGGACATGCTCGACTGATTGGGGACGAGGGACGTCGGTCGGGCGCAATGGGGCGCCCGACCTCCACCGACATTGCGAAGGAGAACCGATGAACTACACACCGTGGCCGCTGACCGATGAACAGCACGACATACTCGACCTCGTGCGCGGATTCGCTCACGACACGATCCGACCGGCCGGTCGCCGCGTCGACGAGGCCGACACCGAATCGCCGGTCGACATCTTCACCGCCGCCGCGAAGCTCGGGATCACCGACTTCATGATCCCCGAGGAATTCGGCGGCGGCGGATTCACCGATGTCTTCACCCAATGCCTCGTCCAGGAGCAGCTGTGCTTCGGGGATCCGGGCATCGGGAACTTCGTGTGCTCGAACGGCTTCTTCGCCGACCCGATCCTCGCATTGGGCACGCCGGAGCAGAAGGAGGAGTGGCTGCGACCTCTCACGGGTCCGGAGCCGACGATCACGGCGCTGGCGACGACGGAACCCGGCTCCGGATCGGACTCGGCGTCGATCATCACCCGGGCGGATGCCGTCGACGGCGGGTACGTGCTCAACGGGCAGAAGGCCTGGATCTCGAACGCGGGGCTCGCCGACTTCTACGTCGTCTTCGCCAAAACCGACACCTCGCAGCGTTCGCGTGGGATCAGCGCATTCCTGCTGCCCCGGGAGACCGAGGGGATGGAGTTCGGGGCGCCGATGAAGAAGATGGGACAGCGGGCCATCGTGTGTCGGGAGATCTTCCTCTCCGACGCCTTCGTGCCCACTTCGGGCCGCCTCGGCGAGGAAGGGCAGGGCTTCTACGGACTCATGCGCACCTTCGACATCTCACGGGTGGTGCTCGGGGCTGCGGCGCTCGGCACGGCACGGGCGGCCTTCGAATATGCGCGTGACTATGCGCGGGAGCGCACACAGTTCGGGACGAGGATCATCGATCATCAGGCCGTGGCGTTCCGGCTGGCGGATATGTCCTCGCGGATCGACGCCGCGTGGCTGCAGGTGCTCAACGCGGCGCGGATGCTCGACGCCGGTGACGCCGTGGGCCGGGAGAAGACGACGGCCGCGGCGGCCATGGCGAAGCTGAACGCCTCGGAGACGGCGATGTTCTGCACCTGGGCGGCCGTGCAGACCCTCGGCGGATGGGGGTATTCGCGAGAGCACCCGGTCGAGCAGTGGATGCGCGATGCTAAGCTCGAGGAGATCGAGGAGGGCACCTCGGACATCATGCGGCTGCTCATCTCACGCAACCTCGGGTGAAACCGTCACCGGCACGCAGGTGACGGTGGCAGGCTGACGTCGGGGCCGCCTCGGTGAGGGAGTCAGCCTTTCCGGACGGGTGTCGAGGTGTCACCTCGCGTCATATGGAATAGGTTGCCGAATCCCCTTGTTGTCCGAGATGAGACCCTGGGATAGGGTCGAAATGAAGCCACCGATGTGGTGGTCATCAAATCTGATCAGGAGGAATCTCATGGCTGAGCAGTACACACTTCCGGAACTGCCCTACGACTACTCCGCTCTTGAGCCGCACATCTCGGCTCGCATCATGGAGCTGCACCACGACAAGCACCACGCCACCTACGTCAAGGGTGCCAACACCGCCGCTGAGCAGCTGGCCGAAGCCCGCGAGTCCGGCAATCTCGCGAATGTGCCGAAGCTGACCCGCGACCTGGCGTTCAACCTGGGCGGTCACGTCAACCACTCGATCTTCTGGAACAACATGTCCCCGGACGGTGGAGACAAGCCGGTCGGTGAACTCGCCGCAGCCATCGACGACCAGTTCGGTTCGTTCGACAAGTTCCGTGAGCACTTCACCACCGCGGCCACCACGATCCAGGGCTCCGGCTGGGCCGTCCTCGTCTACGACCAGCTCGGCGGGAACCTCTTCATCGAGCAGCTCAAGGACCAGCAGTCCGACATCCAGCTCGGCGGCACCCCGGTTCTGCAGCTGGACATGTGGGAGCACGCCTTCTACCTCGATTACCAGAACGTCAAGCCCGACTACGTCAAGGCTTGGTGGAACATCGTGAACTGGGCAGACGCCGGCGCACGCTTCGACCGCGCAGTCGCACAGACCAAGGGCCTCCTCCTCGGCTGACACTAATTGCTACCTGACGG
>NZ_JAJB01000014.1:0-103099 GCF_000583215.1 Brevibacterium sp. VCM10 | reverse complement strand
GCCGGATCCACCCGCAGGAGACAGCGATGGCAACTCAATCGGTCGCGAGCGTCGCTGACGCTCTCGATCGGCGCGGTCACTGTCCGGGAGGACCGCCGTTGTCGAGCATCGAGGTCGACTCCTCGGGTGCTTCCGCACTGATCTCGGAGAGCGCCTTCCTCAGCGAGGCCACAGCGGAGTCGGTATCCTCATCACCCGCTGCGGTCGCCTGCTTCGCGATCTGTTCGAGGGTGGCGTTCACCGAACCGTCCTCGATGAGCGACGAGTACAGCTCGGAATAGGCTTCCTCGTAGAGCTTGTGGAAGTCCTCGTTGTCGAGGAATCGCTCCTTGAGCACTCCACTGCCGCGCGAGCCGCCTCCCTTCTCACCGTCGCCGTCGCCCTGCGCACCGTCGGATCCTGCACCGCCGGGGCCCGCGCCGGGGCCCGCTCCTTGGCCTCCGCCGGGGCCGCCTTCGGGCATACCTTCTCCAGCTTGCGCAGCCTGCTGGCCGCCGTCCGCAGAGTCACTCTCAGCGGTGTCGCCACCGCTTCCCGGCATACCGCCCACTCCTCCCATGCTCGACAGCGACATGTTGAGGTCCCAGGACAGAACCGTGAACTTGTCCTCCTCCGTGTCGTACCAGAGGTAGTAGTTGTTCCCCGGACCGTCCATGGCATCGCCATTGGACAGGAGCTCCTGAGTGGCGAGGTACGTCGCGAACGACTCGACGTCGACATGCTCGTGGAGCTCCTCGGCGAATTCCTCGTCGTCGGAGTTGTTGACGAAGTCGAGCAGATTCATCACGGGCTGCATGTCGTAGGAGCCGTCGGCGTTGATCTGCTTGAAGGCATCGTCATAGTCCGTCGGATCCTCGCCGAGGTAGTCGAACGATCCGCCCGCACGCCCCTTGTAGAGCACACCGTTGCCGTACTCATCCGCCCACTGAGCGTCGGGTGCATCGAGCACGAGTCGTGCCGCCGAGTCGCTGCCGTTGACGCTCACCGAGGTGAACGAGTAATCCTGGGTCGTCTGCCCGGATTCGGCGGTCAGGCTCAGCGCGAGCGCCTCGTTGAGGGCGGTGTCCGATCCCGAGGCGGCCGGCCGGAGAGCGATCTCGGTGTGCCCCTGGTAGGCGCGACCGTCGTCGTACTCGTCGAAGCTGACGAGCCACGGCAGCTCCTCGGGGCTGTCCTCGGACAGCTGCACCATGCCCATGCCGCCGCCCTGCCGGTCGTCCGCCTGCCCTGTGGCGTCTTGCCGGTCGTCCGCCTGCTCAGCGTCACCCTGCCGGGCCTGACGATCGCCGCCCTGCCCATCGGGCATCTGGGGAGCATCGGCTCCTCCGCCTCCCGGCATGCCAGAATCGCCGCGCAGAGACATCAGAGTTGAGTTTCCCTTGAGCCGGAGACCGACATCCTCGATGAGAGTGCCGTCGATCGTCATGTCTGCTTTGATGTACTCTTTCTCCCCCTCGTCCTGGAACGTCGCCATCATGTCCTCATACTCCGACTGATCGAAGGTGATCTCGATCGAATGGCTCTTGCCGTCGAACAGATTTCCTTCTCCGGCGATGTCGTTGGACACGACCTCCTCGGAGACGAGCTGAGAGGTGATGTAGGGCCTGACGGTATAGCCGCCGAAGAGCAGGACGACCGCGACGAACCCGGCAGCGACCGCTGCCGCAGTCTTCCAGTAGTGCCTCAGCCGCACAGGCAATCGGTGCCGCAGCCGCCTCTTCTTCGGCCGGTCGGGCGCAGTCGCCTCGGCAGTGGGGTGATCGACAGGCGACTGTTCGTTCGGAACTGGATCTCGCTGCTCCTCGCTCATCTCACATGTCCGTCTGGTCGTACCCGGTCAGAACCGTCGCCTTCTGTCCGACGTTGACGGCCCGCAGGCGGTTGATGAGCTCGCTGGGTTCGACACCTTTCTTGAGCTTCGCCGTGTAGCTGTACTCCATGAGCGATCCGCCGCGGATGCTCTCGGTGCTGATGAGTTCGTATTCGTCGGTCGAGGCGATGAGGATGTCGTCGAGCTGATCAGCATAGACATCTCCATCGGCGGGCACCTGCACCTTGACGACCTGACGCTGGACGTTGAGGCCGAAGAGATCGAAGCGGTACATGAGGTAGATGACGGCGCAGATGAAGACCGTGGCGATGATGGCAAGAGTGTAGAAGCGCGTTCCGCAGGCCATACCGATGCCCATCACGAGGAAGATGAAGCCGACGTCTCTCGTCTCTTTGATCGCATTGCGGAATCTCACCACGGAGAGTGCTCCGACAAGGGCGAAAGCCCTGGCGATGTTCGAGCCGACGATGAGCATGATGAGAGCGACGAGCATGCCGAGGATGATGAGTGTCTGCACATAGCTCTGGCTGTAGCTGACGTTCTGGTGGGTTGCCCGGTACACCCAGGCGACGACCAGGCTGCAGGCGAGGGCGAGCAGCAGTGAGAGCACGACGTCCATGACGCTGAAAGTGCCGGAGAGGTCGGTGAGGTTGAAGTCCAAATTCATACTGTGGGAAGTTCCTGTTCTCTGTTGTCTGAGGGTGAATAGCGATCGGGCTCGGTCCAAGTCCGACTGCTGGTTCTGTGAGCTGAGTGGTCAGGCGGGAAGGACATGTTGGTCCTCTGGTGCGTGGAAGACCGAACGCGGCGCCAGACCATGGGACTCGACGCTCTGGCAGTATTTGGAGATCCGCTGGATCTGCAATCCGTATCGGGCGGCCATGTCCGTGACCCAGTAAGGCGCTCGTTCGTTGACCTTGACTTCCATGACGGCGAGGTCAGGGCGGATGATGTACCGATTCTCGGTCTCCGCCCGGAGATCGAAGTCGCGGTCTCTTCCCCGCACGCGGTGATCGAGGGTCACACGCAGACCGAGGTCCGCATCTCTGCCCACATAGGGTTCGCGACGATAACCGGTCATCGCGATGGGACGCAGATCGAGCCGGATGATGAGGTCGAGGACCTCATCGACGAAAGGCTGGTCGGAGCTGGAGACGTCGATGCGCTCACGCCGGTCGCACAGAGCCAGCGCCTGCTTGTACGGGAGGATGACGCGTCTTTTCTGCGTCACCCGGTTGACCCGCTGTTTGATCTCGACGGATACGGGACTGTTCTCGTCAGCGACCTCACCGGTGTCCCCGTAGCGGCGGATGCGCAGCTTACGCCGAAACTTCAGCCCCTCGATCTTCTCGTAGTAGAAGCGCAGGTGGGAGGTGTCATAGTAGACGCTCCAGACTCCGTAGCCGCGCGGCCCGGCATAGGCGTCTCGTTCCATACGCTCATTCAGCTCGGCACGGATGTCGCCGACCTGGTTCGACGGCACCAAGTATTTGAGTTCATAGCGGTTGAACGCGTGGAGGCTGCTGGGCGCGCGGAGCCGGTCTCCCTGCTCGACCTCCCGACTGTCCTGCTCATCCTGCGCCGTCGGATCACTCGTGAGCTGTTCGTTCGGGCGCTGCGCTCCCGGGCCCCGAACTCCTGCCTCGGCCTCGTTGTTACGTCCCCGCGTATTCGACGCTCCTGTGTGGTCGATGTCGTCGGTCTCGTTTCCCCTGAATCTGAATCGCACCTTCTGCAATCCCTTCTCATCGGCTTCCGGTCTCAGAAAATTCTGGGTAAACAGCCGATGAACGGACTATGTCCGAACTGTGTGGCAGCTGTGCGACGCTGTGCGACAGAACCGGAGCGCGAACGACGGGGCCGCCGAGCGACGTCGACCGCGCAGGTTCACGTCGCTGCAACACGGTATTTCGTGTGCGGTCGACGCGAACCTGCGCGGTCGAAGGAGATGTTGTCGAGGCGCGGACGCCTCAGCGCAGGACGATGGTCCTCTTGCCCGAGAGGAACACGCGGCCGTCGCAGTGCCACTTCACGGCGTTGGACAGCGCCTTGCACTCGGCATCGCGGCCGGCGGCGACGAGGTCCTCGGGAGTGAAGGCATGGTCGACCTCGACGAGCTGCTGGGCGATGATCGGGCCCTCGTCGAGTTCGGAGTTGACGAAGTGCGCGGTCGCCCCGACGGTCTTGACCCCGCGCTCCCATGCCTGATGGTAGGGCTTGGCACCCTTGAACGACGGCAGGAACGAGTGGTGGATGTTGATGGCGCGTCCTGTGAGTTCGCGCGCGAGGTCGTCGGAGAGGATCTGCATATAGCGGGCGAGCACCACGAGGTCGACCTCGAAGCGGTCGACGAGTTCGAGCAGCTTCGCCTCGGCCTCGGGCTTCGTCTCCTTCGTCACCGGGACCCGGAAGAACGGAATGCCGTGCCATTCGACGAGCTCCCGATGGTCGGGGTGGTTCGACACGACCGCGGCGATCTCGATCGGCAGCTCGCCGACCCGGGCCCGGAAGAGCAGATCGTTGAGGCAGTGCTCGAACTTCGAGACCATGATGAGCACCCGCCGCTTCTGACCCTGCGGCCACAGCTGCCAGGTCGCCCCGAACTCCTCGCCGAGGGCCTCGAAGTCGCTGCGCAGCGCTTCGATCCCGTTGCCCGGCTCGTCGGAGACGCTGAAGTCGATGCGCAGGAACAGCTGCTGGGTCGACTGGTCGTCGAACTGTTTGAGTTCCTTGATATCGCCTCCGTGGGTGAGCAGAGCGCCGGTCACCGAGTGGAGGATGCCGGGGCGCTCTGCGCATTCGAGGGTGAAGATGTAGTCCTGCATGTCTGAATCTTTCTGTTCAGTAGTGCCGAGTCCGGGGTGGTGCAATATCTGCAGGCGGCGCGAAAACTGGGAATCGTGCCGCTCAGCATTCGATGACGTTGACGGCGAGTCCGCCGCGCGATGTCTCCTTGTACTTCGATTTCATATCGGCTCCAGTCTTCCGCATGGTCTCGATCGCCTGGTCGAGACTCACCCGGTGGGAGCCGTCGCCGTGCATGGCCAGCCGGGCCGCATTGATCGCCTTCACCGAGGCGATAGCATTGCGTTCGATGCACGGCACCTGCACAAGGCCGCCGACCGGATCGCAGGTCAGCCCGAGGTTGTGCTCGAGTCCGATCTCCGCGGCGTTCTCCACCTGCTCCGGTGTTCCGCCGAGCACGGCGCACAGTCCTGCGGCAGCCATCGCGCAGGCCGATCCGACCTCCCCCTGGCAGCCCACCTCGGCGCCGGAGATCGAGGCATTGCGCTTGAACAGGATTCCGATGGCCCCGGCGGTGAGCAGGAACTGCACGACGGCATCGTCCGAGACGCTCGCATCGCCCTCGCCGTCGCTGCCGCCGGTGACGAACCGGTCCATATAGTGCAGCACCGCGGGGATGATGCCCGCGGCCCCGTTCGTCGGGGCGGTGACGATCCGCCCGCCCGAGGCGTTCTCCTCGTTGACGGCCAGCGCGTAGAGGTTGACCCATTCGAGGGCGTCGAGGGAGCCCGATGCCCGATAGTCCGCGGCTTCGAGCTTTACCTTCAGTTCCGGGGCGCGGCGGCGCACCTTGAGTCCGCCGGGCAGCGTCGTCTCGGCGCGGGTGCAGCCGTTGTGCACGCATTCGCGCATCACCGCCCAGATCACGAGCAGCCGGGCCCGCAGGTTCTCATCAGTCCGGCGGACTCGTTCGTTGACCGCCATGAGATCGGCGATGGACAGCCCATGCGCCCGACACTGTGCAAGCAGTTCATCGGCGGTGGAGAATTCGATGACGTCACCGTCCCGACCTGGTCCCCTTGCACTGTCCTCGCCGGATCCGGGACCGCTCGCGGCCGCGTCGATCGCCTCGGCGGCGTCCTTCTCCGCGGCGAGCTCCTCGGCGGTGACGACGAAGCCCCCGCCCACCGAGTAGTACTCGCGCTCGATGAGCTCACCGGCCGCCTCGGCGCTGATGCGCATCCCATTGGGATGGCCGGGCAGGGATTCCCGCAGGTGCAGGGTGAGGTCCGATCGAACGTCGAAGGGCACATCCCTTCGCCCGCCGAGGCTGAGCGTCCCTTCCTCGCGGACCCTGGCGACCAGCGGGCTCACGGAATCCGGGTCGAGCGTCTCCGGTTCCTTCCCGCTCAGTCCGGCCAGCACGGCGGAGTCCGAGCCGTGCCCGATTCCCGTCGCCCCCAGCGACCCGAAGAGGCCGACCCGGATCGCGTCGACGCGATCGAGCAGACCCTCTGCGGCGAGTTCGTCGACGAAGCGCACCGCCGCACGCATCGGTCCCACCGTGTGCGAGGAGGAGGGCCCGATGCCGATCGAGAACAGATCGAGGACCCCGAGTGCCATCAGCCGGCGCCCCCTTCAGAACCCGCCGACGAGCCGTCCGCACCGGCCGCCGCCGCATCCTCATCGAGGAATTCGGCCATTCCGTCGAGCAGCCAGCGGACCGTGAAGTCTGCGAAGCTCGCTCGCGGGTAGACACGGTATTCGAGCACCGAGGAGTGATGGAGGATGACCGGCACGGGACCCAGCGCAGTGACGATCGCGGAGCCGATGCCGAAGGCCCGCGGGTGGAGGTCGGCGCGGCAGCTCTTCTCGAGCACCTCGCGAGCCTTGGACCCGCTCAGCTGCAGGATGGTGCGGTTGGCCGAGTGGTCGAGGGCCTGCCCGGGCAGTCCTGCGAGTCCCGCCTCGGCGACGAGGGTCTCTCCCGGCTGCTGCTGGCGGGAGACGTCGACGGCGAGGAACTCGTCGGGGCTTAGCCACAGGACGTGCAGACCTGCCTGGTCCCCGGTGACCTCGCCGACGCGGCGCGGCAGGGGCAGACCGAAGGTGTTCTCGAGGGACTTCCACGAGGCGGAGTCCGGTTCGGCGCGCAGCCCGAGCTGCACGGAGAACGGCAGTTCGCGCAGGGCCACTGCCTTGCCGCCGGCCTGGGTGGCCGCGGCCATCTCACGGCTGAGGTGGGCGGCCGGGGAGACACGCAGATCGTCGAGACCCGCGGTCGACTTCGCAGGTGAAGTGGTGTAAGTGGTGTCAGCCATCGCGGCGGTTTCCTTCCGGATCGTAGAAGACGGGCGAGGTGATCTCGACATCGATCAAGGTGTCTCCCAGCGGGGACTGAACGATCTCACCTTCACGGTTGCGGCCGTTCTCGACCATCGCCAGACCGAACGGACGGTCGAGGCTCGGCGAGATATAGGACGAGGTGACGTGCCCGATCATCGGCACCGGACCGGCCTCCGGTGTGACCGGGGTGCCCGAGGTGATGAGCTGGGCGCCTTCGGCCAGGCGGGTCGTGCCGTCGACGGGCAGCACTCCGACGAGGTGCTTACGGTCCTCACGGGCCGTGTCGACTCTGGAGTAGGAGCGTTTGCCGATGAAGTCCTTGACCTTCGACACGATCCACTCCATGCCCGCGTCCTGAGGGGTGACGGTGCCGTCGGTGTCCTGACCGACGATGATGAAGCCCTTCTCCGCACGCAGCACGTGCATGACCTCGGTGCCGTACGGGGTGATGTCGAACTCGGCCCCCGCCTCGGCGACAGCCTCCCAGACGGTCAGCCCGTAGAACGTGTCGACGTTGATCTCGAAGGCGAGCTCACCGGAGAACGAGATCCGGCAGATGCGGGCGGGAATGCCGTTCGCCAGGGTGGTCTCGCGGAAGCCCATGAACTCGAAGGCGTCGTTGGAGACGTCGAGGTTCGGGGCGAGCTTGGCGATGACATCGCGGGACCGGGGGCCGGCCACGGCGACGGTCGACCACTGCTCGGTCACCGAGGTGAAGACGACGTCGAGGTCGGGCCATTCGGTCTGATGCCATTCCTCGAGCCATTCGAGGACGGTCGCCGCCCCACCGGTCGTCGTCGTCATGTAGTAGCGGTCCTCGGCCACGCGCAGGGTCACGCCGTCGTCGAAGATCATGCCGTCGGGCTTGCACATCAGCCCGTAGCGACCCTTGCCGACCTTCAGCTTCTTGAAGCCGTTCGTGTAGATCTGGCCGAGGAATTCCCCGGCGTCCTTCCCGCGGATCTCGATCTTGCCGAGCGTCGAGGCGTCCTGGAAGCCGACGGATTCGCGCACCGCCTTGCCCTCGCGCAGCACCGCCGCCTCCATGTCCTCACCCGGCTTCGGGTAGTACCAGGGCCGCTTCCACTGACCGACGTCTTCGAACTCGGCACCATGAGCGACGTGCCAGGGGTGGATCGAGGTGACGCGGGCGGGATCGAAGAGTTCGCCCTTGCGCCGTCCGGCCAGTGCCGCGAAAGGCACCGGGGCGAAGGGGGCGCGGAAGGTCGTGTGCCCGACCTGACCGAGGTCGTCGGCCTCCCCCAGCACCGAGGCGATCGCGCCGATCGCATTGACCGCGGAGGTCTTGCCCTGATCGTTCGCCGTCGAAATCGAGGTGTAGCGCTTGATGTGCTCGACCGAACGCATGCCCGCACCCATCGCCCGCTGCACATCGGCGACGGTCTGGTCACGCTGGAAGTCGATGAAGTGCGTGGTCAGGTTCGTGTGATCGTCCTGCGCGGAGGTGACCAGCCACAGCGGACGGGCCGGGGCATACGCCATCGGCGAGGCGGCGGGGACGGAGAGCGCGGCCGGGAAACCGGTGCGGTTCGCTGCCTGGCTGCCTGCCTCGGCGCCCTGCCGCAGTGCCGCCTCGAGGGAATAGTCCCCCGTCACTGCTCCGACCGTGAACTGGTCACGCACGGGCGTCGTCGGCACGAAGGCCGCGATGTCGACGTTCCAGTGGATTGCGCCCTTGCGCTGACCGTGCAGGTGGATGACCGGCGAATGTCCGCCGGAGACCGCGAGCAGGTCGACGGGAATGCTCTCACCGTTCTCGGCTGCGACGGCGTCGGCGTCGAGCTCGGCGACGGTGAGGGAGCTGATGCGTCCGGCTGGACCTTCACCGGCGGTGCCGGTGACCGCTGAGCCGAGGATCAGTCGTGTGCCCGTGGCTGCGGTGACGGATTCGGCCACCGCCGAGGCGGTCGGGCGGGAGTCGATGACCGCAGGGACGGTGATGCCTGCCGCGTGGAGGTCGGTGACGAGATCATAAGCGGAGTCGTTCGTCGTCGCCACGGCCACGTTCTGGCCTGCGGCGACCCCGTAGCGGCCGAGGTAGGTGCGCATGGCCGAGGCGAGCATGATGCCGGGGCGGTCGTTGTCGGCGAAGACGATCGGACGGTCGTGAGAGCCGGTGGCGAGCACGACCTGACCGGCGCGAATGTGCCAGACCTTCTGCCGCACTCCGTGGCCGCCGGCGGCGGCAACCGCGTCGGTGCGGTCTTCGAGGGCGACGAAGTAGTTCGAGTCGTAGCTGCCGAAGACCGTGGTGTTCGGGACATAGGTGAGTTCTTCGTGCTCGGCGAATCCGGCGACGATGGACTCGACCCACTCCAGGGCGTCGACGTCGTCGATGGTCTCGGCCGTGGCCGGTCCCGCCGCCAGCAGCGAGCCGCCGGGCAGCGACTGGTCGTCGAGGAGCAGGGTACGGGCACCGGACTTGCCGGCCTCACGTGCGGCGGCGAGTCCGGCGGGGCCGGCGCCGACGATGAGAACGTCGGTGTGCACATGCTTGTGCTCGTAGGTCAGTTCGTCCTGGCCGGGGTCGAGGATGCCGAGCCCGGCGAGGTAGTCGGCCTCGAGCCCTTCGGCGATGGCGACGCGGGTGGCGGGCAGCATCGACTCGGAGACGTCTCCGGAGAACCGGGAGTGCACGCGCACGAGCGCATTGGACTCCTCGACGCCGGCGCCGAGGATGCCGCGGGCGCGTCCGAGGTAGGTCGAATTGCCGCAGTCGATGCGGCCGGCGGCGATCAGCGCGCTGGCGATCGTGTCACCGGCGAAGCCCGAGTAGGCCTGTCCGTCGACGGTGAAGTCGATCGGGCGGGTGGTGTCGATGCCGGTGGCAGAGGGCAGACGAGAAGCGGAGTGCAGACGGGTGGTGTTCGTCATCGAACCTCTCCTTGTGTGTCGGGACGGGGCGAGCCGATCGGGTAGATCGCGGTGAAGTCGTAGGTGGCCGTGTCGCGGACGGCGTTGAACCACTTCCGGCAGCCGGCGCTGTGGCTCCACATCTCGGCGAAGGCGCCGCGGCTGTTCTCACGGTAGAAGAGGTACTCGGCCCATTCCCTGTCGGTCAGGGCGTACGGGTCTTCGGGGTAGGCAACGTGGGCCTGTCCGCCGTAGTGGAATTCGGTTTCGTCGCGTGGCCCGCAGTTCGGGCAGTGGATGAGCAGCATGTCGGTGTCTCTTTCCTTCCGCTCAGTGGGCCACGGCTGCGGCGCCGTGTTCGTCGATGAGGTGGCCGGTTTCGAAGCGGTCGAGGGCGAATGGGGCGTTGAGCGGGTGGGGTTCGTCGTTCGCGATGGTGTGGGCGTAGGTGAAGCCCGCCGCCGGTGTTCCCTTGAAGCCTCCGGTGCCCCAGCCGCAGTTGGCGTAGAGTCCGTCGACCTCGGTCTTCGACACGATCGGTGAGGCGTCGAGGGTGACGTCGACGTTGCCGCCCCAGGTGCGCAGCACATGGGCGCGGGCGAAGATCGGGAAGAGCTCGACCGCGGCGGCCAGCTGTTCCTCGATGACGTGGAAGCCGCCTCGTTGGCCGTATCCGTTGTAGGAGTCGACGCCGGCGCCCATGACGAGTTCGCCCTTGTGCGCCTGGGAGACGTAGACGTGGACGTGGTTGGACATGACCACGGTCGGGTGCACGGGTTCGAAGAGTTCGGAGACCAGTGCCTGCAGCGGGTGGGTCTGGATCGGCAGGCGGATCCCGGCCATGTCGGCGAGCACCGAGGAGTCCCCGGCCACGGCCAACGCGACCTTCTCGGTGGCGATCGGTCCGCGGTTCGTCTGCACGCCCACGACCTGATCGCCGATGCGTTCGATGCCGGTGACCTCGCAGTTCTGGATGATGTCGACACCCATTTCGTCGGCCTTGCGGGCGAAGGCCCAGGCGACGTGATCGTGCTTGGCGATGCCGGCGCGCGGCTGATAGGTGCCGCCCATCACGGGGTAGCGGAGGTCGTCGCCGATGTTGATGATCGGGCAGACTTCCTTGACTTGGCTTGCATCGAGCCATTCGGCGTCGACGCCGTTGAGCGTGTTCGCGTTCACGCGGCGCTGGGATTCGCGGACGTCCTGGAGGGTGTGGGCGAGGTTGAGCACGCCGCGCTGGGAGAAGAGGAAGTCGTAGTCGAGCTCTTCGGGCAGCTGCTCCCAGAGCTTGAGGGACGTCTCGTAGATCGCGGCGGATTCGTCCCACAGGTAGTTCGAGCGGATGATCGTCGTGTTGCGGGCCATGTTGCCCCCGGCGAGCCAGCCGCGTTCGAGAATGGCGATGTTCGTCATTCCGTGGTTCTTCGCCAGGTAGTAGGCGGTGGCGAGGCCGTGTCCGCCGCCGCCGACGATGACGGCTTCGTAGGACTTCTTCGGCTCCGGGTTGCGCCACAGGAAGTCGGGGTGTTCGGGAAGCTGGTCAGCCATCAGCGTGCTCCGATCTCGGTGAGGGTGGGGTACAGGGGGTGGTCGTTCGCGAGTCGGGTCACGCGTGCGCTCAGTTCGGCGATGACCTCCGGGCTCGCGCCGTTGTCGTCGGTGCCGGCCTTGAGCGCCCCGGCGATGATGTCGGCCGCCTCGGCGAATGCTTCGCTGCCGAAGCCGCGACTGGCCAGTGCCGGGGTGCCGATCCGCAGTCCGGAGGTGACCATCGGCGGTCGGGGGTCGTCGGGGACGGCGTTGCGGTTGACGGTGATGCCGATCTGGGCGAGCAGATCTTCGGCCTGGGCTCCGTCGAGGGTCGAGTTGCGCAGATCGACGAGGACGAGGTGGACGTCGGTGCCGCCGGTGAGGACGGAGATCCCGCGCTCGGCGACATCGCTCTCGGTCAGGCGGCGGGCGAGTTCAGAAGCCCCGGCCAGGGTCCGCTTCTGCTTGTCGACGAAGGTGTCGGTGGCGGCCAGGCCGAAGGCCACGGCCTTGCCGGCGATCACGTGTTCGAGGGGTCCGCCCTGCTGACCGGGGAAGACGGCGGAGTTGATCTTCTTTGCGATGTCCGCGTCATTGGTGAGGATGATGCCGCCTCGGGGGCCGCCGAGGGTCTTGTGCGTCGTCGAGGACACGACGTGGGCGTGCGGGACCGGTGAGGGGTGGAGGCCCGCGGCGACGAGTCCGGCGAAGTGGGCCATGTCGACCATGAGGTAGGCACCGACGGAGTCGGCGATGCGGCGGAACTCGGCGAAGTCGAGCTGCCGGGTGTAGGCCGACCAGCCGGCGACGATGAGCTTCGGCTGGTGTTCCTGGGCGAGGCGTTCGACTTCGGCCATGTCGACGCGTCCGGTGTCGTCGAGGCCGTAGGGGACGATCGAGTAGAGGCGGCCGGAGAAGTTGATCTTCATTCCGTGGGTGAGGTGGCCGCCGTGGGCGAGGTTGAGTCCGAGGACGGTGTCGCCGGGACGGATGAGGGCGTGCATGACCGAGGCGTTGGCCTGAGCACCGGAGTGCGGCTGGACGTTGGCGTACGCGGCGCCGAAGAGGGCCTTGACGCGGTCGATGGCGATGCGTTCGATCTCATCGACGTGTTCGCAGCCGCCGTAGTAGCGGCGGCCCGGGTAGCCCTCGGCGTACTTGTTCGTGAGCACCGATCCTTGAGCCTCCATGACTGCCGCGGCGGTGTGGTTCTCCGAGGCGATCATCTCCAGGCCCTCGCGCTGCCGGGCCAGTTCGGCGTCGATGAAGCCGGCGATTGAGGGATCGAGTTCGGCGATCGGAGTGCTCAGTTCGACGGGTTCACGGCTGGGGAAGGTCTCAGCGGAAGCGCCCGCCGAGGCATCGGGCGTGGCGGTGTCATCGACGGCGGGAGCCGCGAGCTGCTCTGTCATGGATCTCCTTCGATCGGTGCCGATCAGCCGACCTCGTCTGATCAGCAACTAATATATCAGATGCGTTCCTGTAGTGTAGGCAGAGAGATCCAGCCGACGCAATACGTTGCCCGCAAAGAGTTCGAGGAGTCTTCTCATGAGCACATCCGCCGATGCGACGTCACCGACGACGTCCTTGGCGAATCACGCCTATGAGATCCTGCGGCACCGGCTCATCATGCTCGACATCGCTCCGGGCGATCCGATCAACGAGGCGGCCCTGAGTTCCGAGCTCGACGTCGGGCGAACCCCCATCCGAGAGGCACTCAAACGCCTCGAGCGCGATCACCTCGTCGTGTCGTATCCGCGGCGCGGGACCTTCGCCACGAATGTCGACCTCACCGATCTGTCGACGATCTCGGAGATGCGCGAGGCTCTCGAACCGATCGCCGCCAGGCGCGCGGCGCGCAACCTCACCCCGGAGCGGCGCATGGACTTCACGGCCGCCATCGCCGACCTCAGGGCGCTCGAGGCGACCGACGAGCAGCGCACTCTCATGGAGCGCGACCTCGACGTCCATCGCCTCATCTACAGCTCTGTGGACAACCCGCACCTGTCGGAGACCCTCATCCGCCTCGACGATCTGGCCACCCGCATCTGGTGTCTGGTCATCCCGGGGATCCCGGATCTCATCACCCACATCCGCGAGCACATCGATCTGCTCGAGGCGATCCTCGACGGCGATGAGGAGGCCGTCGCCGCCCGCGCCGCCGAGCACGTCCGCGAGTTCGACAAGACCGTCCGCTCCACCTTGCGCTGAGCGCCGGCAGTCACATCTCAGTGACCGCCGAGCCGCTGCGACACCCGTTTGGCAGCTTGGACGCAATGTTCGCCGAGTTCGGCGACTCGGTCGGCATCGGTGCGGAATTTCGGTGCGGCGATGAGGATCGCTGCGGTGACCTCTCCGCGATGATCGCGCACCGGCGCGGCGATGCCGACCTCGTGCGGTGAGGTCTCTGCATCGTTGAGGGCATAGGCGAAACCGTCGGCGTGTCCTGTTCCGGCCGCGGCGTTGAGGAACACCTTCACCGAGGCGCTGCCCTCCGTTCGGTACCTCGACCCCAGACTGGAGGTGTGCTTGACCGGCTGGGGACTCGGTATCTGCTCGACCGTGATCGCCTCCGCCCCGTCCCAGACCATCAGCGCACTCGTCTCCGTGGTCGTGCGCGTGAGCGTCTGCAGGATCGGGTAGGCGGCACGTCGGACGTCGAGGTCGGCCAGCAGCGGCCCGGCGATCGCAATGATCCCGAGGCCGAGGCGATACCGTTTGGACGGCACCTGCTCGACGATACCCTCCTGCTCGAGTGAGGCGAGGATGCGTGACACCGAACTCTTGTGCAACCCCACACGCGGTGCGATTTCAGTGACTCCGAGTTCCTGTCGATCGGGTGAGAAGCATCGGAGGATGGCCACGGTGTTCTCGATGACCGAGGCGCCGCGTCGTGACTGGTCGGAAGAGTGTGGGGACATGTGGTGATTATATTCGCAGGCGATCGCGCCGGCCGGTGCTACGAGACGATGTGCGCTCGCAGAACCGGCCGACGCCCAGGTTCTCGGTCGATTCGAACGGACTGCCGATCAGGCCGGAATGATGTTGTGTTCGGGGCCGAAGGGGAACTTCGTGATGTCCTCGGATTCGTCCTCCCCGACGACGACGATGTCGTGTTCGCGGTATCCGCCGGCGCCCGGCTGCCCCTCGGGAATGGTGATCATCGGTTCCATGGAGATGACCATGCCCGGCTCGATGACGGTGTCGATGTCCTCGCGCAGTTCGAGCCCGGCCTCGCGCCCGTAGTAGTGGCTGAGCACGCCGAAGGAATGCCCGTAGCCGAAAGTGCGGTTGGCGAAGAGCCCTTGCTCGAGATAGATCTCGTTGAGCTCGGCCGCGATGTCCTTGCACACGGCGCCCGGCTTGATGAGTTCGATGCCGCGCTTATGCACCTCGACGTTGACATTCCACAGCTCGAGCGAACGCTCATCGGGCTGACCGTAGAAGAGTGTGCGCTCCAGTGCCGTGTAGTAGCCGGTCGGCATCGGGAAGCAGTTGAGGCTGAGGATGTCACCCTTGCGGACCTTGCGCGTGGTCGCCCAGTTGTGGGCGCCGTCGGTGTTGATCCCCGACTGGAACCACACCCACGTGTCTCGAACCTCCTGGTCGGGGAAGGTCTTCGCGATCTCGTGAACCATCGCCTCGGTGCCGATGAGAGCGACCTCGTACTCGCTGATCCCTTCGGTGATCGCATCTCTGATCGCCTCGCCGCCGAGGTCGCCGATTCTAGCGCTGTGCTTGATCACCTCGATCTCCTCGGCCGACTTGATCATCCGCTGGCGCATGGCCTCGTGGGAGACGTCGACGAGCGTTGCGTCTGGGAATGCACCCTGGATCCGATTGCGGTCCTCCAGCGGCAGATTGTCGTCCTCGACTCCGAGGCGGCGGGGATTGCCGATCCCACGTTGACGCAGTCCCTCTTGGATCGCGAAGTAGTAGTTGTCCCGACGCCAATCGGTGTAGACGATGTTTTCGCCGTAGCTGGTCCGCCAGGGCATGCCGGCGTCGATGTTCGCGGTGATGGTGACCGTGTCGTCGGGCGTGACGAGCATGGCATAGGACCTGCCGAAGTAGGTGAAGAGGAAGTCAGAGTAGTACTTGATGTTGTGGTACGAGGTGAGGATCACGGCGTCGAGCTCCTTCTCGGCCATGATCGAACGCAGTCCGGTCAGCCTGCGCTCCATCTCCGCGTCGGAGAACGTCAGTGGTGTCTTCGACCCGTTGTGCAGGACCTTGATTCGCTCCAGGTCGGCGACGGATGCGTTGTCGGCGAAGGTGGTCATCGTTTTCTCCTATTCGTTCGGCACGGCTGCGCGTCGGGCACAGCCGCGTGTGATTGACAGCTGCGCGTCCGGCGAGCTGCGAGAGTGGCGGCTGCGCTCGTCAGACTTCGCGCAGGGGTTTGTGGAAGGTCTCCTTGGCGCAGATGACAGCGCCCAAGCAGACGGCCGCAGCGGCCATGAGGTACCAGCCGGGAGCCAGGTTCGAGTTGGTCACCCCGATGAGCAGAGTGGCCATGAACGGAGCCGTACCGCCGAACAGCGCGTTCGAGACGTTGAAGCTCACGGCAAATCCGGTGTAGCGGATCCGGGTCGGGAACATCTCCGCGAGGAAGCTCGGCAGGGTGCCGTCGTTGAGCGTGAGCATGGCCCCGAGGGCGATCTCAATGAGGACGACGACAGCGAAGCTTCCGGTATCGAGGAGCATGAAGGCAGGCACCGTGAGGACGATGAAGCAGATGGAGGCGATGGTGAGCATCCGTTTGCGCCCGAACCGGTCGGAGGCCAGACCGGTGAGCAGGATGAAGCCGATGTAGGTCACAAGAGCAATGGTCGTGGCGACGAATGATTCCGTCGCCCCGTAGCCGAGTTCCGTGGTGAGATACGTGGGCATGTAGGTGAGAACGACGTAGAAGCCGACAGCATTGAGCAGGACCGCGCACATCGCGATGAGCAGCGGCCGCCAGTGATCACGGAACATCGCGAACACCGGGGCCTTGATGACCTCATCCTGCTGCGCGAGCTCACGGAAGGCCGGGGTGTCCTCGAGTCGGGTGCGGATGTAACGTCCGATGAGCCCCATGGGCGCGGCGAGGAAGAACGGGAGCCTCCAACCCCAGGTCTCCAGCTGAACGTCGGTGAGGGCAGAGGACAGCACCGCGGCCAGCACGGAGCCCAGCAGCAGGCCGGTCGCCGTGCTGGCGGGAACCACTGCCGCGTACAGTCCGCGTCGCCGCGGTGGTGCGTATTCGACGAGGAACGCCGAGGCGCCCGCATATTCGCCTGCCGCGGAGAATCCTTGGACGAGGCGGACGACGAGCAGCAGCACCGGAGCGAGGAAGCCGGCGACCGCGAAGCTCGGCAGCAGACCGATCGCAAAGGTCGAGACCGACATGATGAGGATCGACACGGACAGTGCGGAGCGACGTCCGATCTTGTCCCCGATGTGCCCCCAGATGAAGCCGCCGATGGGACGGACGACGAAGGACACGGCGAAGACCGCGAAGGTCGACAGGAGAGCGAGATTGCCTTCGGACCTGGGAAAGAAGACGAGCGAGATCGTGGTGGCGAAATAGCCGTATACCCCGTAGTCGAACCATTCGACGAAGTTGCCGACGAAGCTGGCCGAGACGACACGTCGCAGCGTCCGCTTCTGTTCGAGCGTGGGGTGCTCGGACGATGACGGCCTCGTCTTCGCTGCGTCATTGTCCTCTGGAGCCAGGTCCGACTTCATTGTCTTCTCCGATGTGGTGGGCGGCTGAGATTCCCAAAGTTGCATTTATTGCAACTCGGTTGCATTCAACACTAAAGTCATCGCATTCCCCGGTCAAGAGATTTCTGTCGGGAATGCGAAAGGACAGCGATCAGGCCCTGCCGGATTCAATATCCGACAGGGCCTGATCGCCGTCCATCTCGGCCTGACCGGCCGAGTGATGAGTGTCTGTCCTACCTGCTCGAAACGCGTCCGAAGAGGTTCGCGATCGGAGCCAGCAGCAACGGCCTGGCCGCGAACCACCCGGCCACGACCACGACCATCGCGATGAGGAACCAGATGAGCCCGGCCCAACCGAGCACATTCGTGCCCGCGAACATGTACCCGAGATTCTGCCGCAGTCCGGTCGTGAACACGAGGAACACGTGGACGAGGATGAAGAACACGAAGAACAGCATCGTCGGGAAATGGATCGCCCGAGCCAACGGCGCCGGGTAGAACTTGTTCAGCCTCGCAGCATCCTTCGGCCACCACTCGCTCATCCGCACACCCGTGATCGCCGCCAACGGAGCCGCGATGAACACGACGATGAAGTACATCAGCTGCTGGAGAGCGTTGTAGTTGACCCACGCCTCTTCCATCGGCCATTCCATCGTCGCGTACTGCAGCATCGCCGAGACCGCGTTCGGGAACACTTCCCAACTGGTCGGCACGATCCGCGCCCAATGACCGGACACGAACAGCAGCACGACGAAGACCACACCATTGGCCAGCCACAGCAGATCGAGGCTCGTGTGCAGCCAGAGGTTGATGCTGACCTTCTTCCCGCCCTTCTTTGGGGTGTAGAACGCCGGCGGCTTCTGCTGGTGCCGCACCTGCAGTCCCGACCGGATGATGAGCACCATGAAGAAGATATTGAGGAAGTGCGTCCACCGCACCCAACCCGGGAACCCGGGGTCGACGAAGTCCGGGATGTGGTATTCGCCCGGGTAGCGCTCGAGGAATTCCGGCACGCCCGGCAGGGTCGTGACCCCGCGGGCAGCGAGGATGAGGATCCCGGCCGCGACGATGAGTCCGCCGAGTCCCAGCCCGACGAGCTTCGACCACTGTCCCAGCGACTTCGAACCGATCATGACCGGTTCCTTCTTCGCCGCAGGCTTCGCCGAGGCGGTGCTGCCCGAACCCGACGATGTGGCCTTCGCAGCCGGTGCCGTCTTCGCGGCCGGCTTGTCCGCGGTGCGTGCCGCAGCCGTGTCGTCCGCCTTCGCGGCGGGCTTGGCCATCGGCTTGCGCTGGGCAGGCTTGTCCGTGGTCTTCGCCGCAGGCTGGCCCATCGGCTTGCGCTGAGCGGGCTTCTTCTCGGCTCCGTCGGAGGACTTCTCCGACGCCGAGGCGGCTCCCGCTGCCACAGCACCTGCACCGGCGGCGGCTCCCGCACCGGCGGCTGCCGCACCGGCACCGACACCACCGATTCCGGTGCGTCGACCCTGGGGCTTCTTCTCACCGGATCCGTCGGCTGCCGCCGGCGTCGCATCCTGCTTCGCCTCGGCCGTCGACTGTGCATCATCGGCAGACTTGCCGGCCTCGGCAGATGCGGCATCGGTCGACGTGGTCTCAGTGGCCTTCTCCTCGGTCGGAGCCGAAGCGGCAACCGAGCCTGCGGCAGGTTTGGCAGCGTGTGCGGGTGCGAACCCTTCCGGCGGCCAGGGGTCTCCCCCGGCGGTGCGGGGAAGTCCACGGCGCAGGGGAACATCGGAGAGTTCTCCGGAGCCCGAGCCGCCAGCAGCAGCTGCGGCCACACCGGCACCGGCAGCACCGGCGCCAGCTGCGGCGGCAGCGGGAGCAGCGGACGACGATTCAGACGTGGAATCGTCTGACGTATCAGCCGAGGCGGTTTCGGCAGAGTCGGCCTGAGCAGCGGATTCCTGCGCGGTGCTCTCGGCGGGCGCGGATACAGCCGCTGCCGGAGCAGCGTCGGCAGCCGAACCCCCAGCGGCCTTGACTCCGGCGGGCGCGAAGCCTTCCGGCGGCCACGGCTCTCCACCTTCGACGCGCGGCAGACCACGGCGCAACGGAACCTCGGCGGCAGGAGCAGATTCAGAGGCGGCAACGGCAGCGCCAGCCGCAGCTCCGGCACCGGCCGTTGCAGCGGCGGCGGCCGGGGCAGCCGACGACTGTTCGTCCGACTCGACGGACGCCGCGTCCTCGGTCGAATCCTCGACAGCGACATCCTCTTCGACTGCAGGCTCCTCGGAAGCAGGCACTTCGGCCGACGCAGCGGGAGCGGCCGAAGCACCGGTGGCCTTCACCCCGGCAGGAGCGAGACCTTCCGGCGGCCACGGCTCTCCACCTTCGACGCGCGGCAGACCGCGGCGCAGCGGAACCTCGGCCGCAGGAGCGGCTTCAGCAGGAGCGGCATCGGCTGCATCATCGTCATCGCCCGCCGTCGCAGCAGCGGCCGCACCGCCGGCAATTCCGGCAGCGCCGGTGCCCGCTGCAACAGCAACACCGGTCGACGAATCCTCGGCGTCGGTCACTTGCGCGTCGGCCGCCTCGGCGGGGGAACCTTCATCCAGTTCCTCCGTCTCGGCAGTCTCCGGCAACCACGACGCGCCCTCTTCCAAGGGTTCGCCGATGGTGCCCTCCGGGGGCCAGGGGTCTCCGCCTTCGACCCGGGGCAGACCCGAGCGCAGCGAACTGGAATAGGTTGCCATATCAGGACTTGTTCTCGTTCAGTGATTCGATGGCCTGGGGAACGACCTTGAACAGGTCGCCGACGACGCCGAAATCGGCGATGTCGAAGATCGGGGCCTCGGCGTCCTTGTTGACCGCGACGATGGTCTTCGAGGTCTGCATGCCGGCCTTGTGCTGGATCGCACCGGAGATGCCGAGAGCCACGTACAGCTGCGGGGATACCGACACACCGGTCTGGCCGACCTGGTGGGACTGGGCGATGTAACCGGCATCAACGGCCGCACGGGAAGCACCGACGGCAGCGCCGAGGGTATCGGCGAACTCGCCGACGAGCTCGAAGGACTCCTCCGAACCGACGCCGCGACCACCGGAGACGACCTTCTGCGCACCGCGAAGCTCGGGACGCGAGGAGGTTTCGACAACAGCTTCGAACGAATCGATCGCAGCCGAGCGCTTACCGGAATCGGCGACCTCGAGGGCCTGCGTGTTCGCAGCCTGCGCCTCGGCACGGGCTTCGATCGAGCCCAGACGCACGGTGACGATGGGCGCACCGAAGGTCGGGGCCGACGAGGCGGTGTAGCCGCCGCCGTAGACGGAGTGGTCGGCCACGATGCCCTCGGAGTCGCGTTCGAGTCCGATGGCGTCGACGGACACGGCCGACCCGCTGCGCACGGCGTAGCGGCCGGCGATGTCACGACCGTCGAGGGTATTGGGCACGAGTACGGCGTCGGGCGCGGTGAGCTCCGCAGCTGCGGCCACGGCATCGACGGCCGCGGTGCCGAGGTTGCCCTCGACGGCTGCGGCGGTCAGGGTCGCCACGGCACCGAGTTCGGCGGCCTTCTCGGCAGCGGCGTCGGCGCTGCCGGCGGCGAGCACGAGGGCGACGGGCGAGCCGATCTCAGCAGCACCGCCGAGCAGTTCGGCGGCCGGCTTCTCCAGCTGGCCTTCGGCATCGGCGGTGAGGACGACGAGAATGGAATCCTGCGGGAATTCTGACATGACGATTCTCCTTAGGCCAGACGGTTCTTGGTGAGGTATTCGGCGAGTTCGACTCCGCCATTGCCTTCGTCGACGACCTTCTCGCCGGCTTCGCGCGGCGGCTTCTCGGCGACGGTGACCATGATCGAACGCGCGGTCGACTGATCTTCGGCGTCGATGTCGAGATCGGCCAGGCTGATGACCTCGAAGGGCTTCTTCTTCGCTGCCATGATGCCCTTGAAGTTCGGGAATCGGGCCTCGGGAAGCGCCTCGGTGATGGAGATGACGGCGGGCAGTTCGGCCGAGACCTGCTGCTTGCCGCCTTCGATGGCGCGGCTGCCGGAGACCTTGCCGCCTTCCAGTTCGACGGTCGTCAGGCCGGTCACGTGCGGGTAGTCGAGGTGCTCGGCGAGCATCGCCGGCATCATGCCGCCGTTGCCGTCGGTGGAGACGTTGCCGGTGACGACGAGGTCGTACTCACCGCGGCGCAGAGCAGCGGCGAGCACCTCGGCGGTCAGCCCGAGATCGGCACCGCCCAGCGACTCGTCGGCCACGTGCACGGCATTGTCGGCGCCCATGGCCAGACCCTTGCGGATCGTGGCGGTCGCGGTATCGGGCGCCATCGAGATGACGGTCACCTCGGTGTCGCCGTCGGAGTCCTTCTGCGTCAGTGCGACCTCGAGGGCACGCTCACCGATCTCGTCGAGGACGGCTTCCGAGGCGCCGCGATCGGCAAGCCCGGTTTCCAAGTTCAACTTGCGGTCGCCGTACGTATCCGGGACCTCTTTGACCAACACCGCGATCTTCAAGGATGACTCCTTAGGTTCGTGAAGCAGTTCCAGCTGCGTGAGACTTTCGTCTCATAATCTACAGGTGGCTGATTTCCGTCCGTTGACCGGGTCCAGGTAGGAACCGGCCATGTCCATCACCCATGGTACGTGGTAGGCACCACAGATATCTCCGTAACTGTACGAACGATCGACAGAATTTGTCCAGTACGTCGGACTCCTCGACGACGCCGGATTCCCTCGCCGAGGCGGTTCCCCCGTCGTCGACGACGGGACCTCGACGCGCGACCGTCACCCGCCGAGGCGGGGCCCTAGAATGGGACGCAGACCGACCAGTCCTCCCGGTGCGCATCGCCGCCTCTGCGCGCGAGTGCATCGGGGCAGGTTCAACGCAGAGGTCCCAGACCAGACGCAGACATCAATGGTGAAGGAGCTCCCCGTGGCTTTCGACCTCGACGACATCGACCGCAGCATCATCGCTGCCCTTGTCGAGGATTCGCGGCTGAGCGTGCGTCAGCTGGCCGAACGCGTCCATATCTCCCGCTCGGCTGCGCACAAGCGCTTCACCACCCTCATCGAATCCGGCGCGATCAGAAAATTCACCGCCGAGGTGGACCGCGAGGCCCTCGGCATGACCGTGACCGCGGTCGTCGTCGTCAAGATCGGCGAGCGCCCCTGGCCGCAGGTCCGTGACGACCTGGCAGCCCTTCCATTCGTCGAGAAGGTCCAAGCCGTCAGCGGGGATATCGACGCCTTGGTGACGGTCAATGCCCCGGATAACACTGCGCTGTCGCAGGTGATCCTGCGCCGCATCCACGAGGTGGCCGGAGTCGTCTCCTCCCGCTCGCTGCTCATCCTCGACGAGGCCGAAGGCCGCCGTCCCGGCGCGGGATGAAGACCTCCCCACTCGCTTCTGACCCCACTCACTGCTGACAGAGCGAAGCCCCCGGCGCCGGAATTTGCGCCGAGGGCTTCATGACGTGAAACAGAGAGAACCGCGCACGCCGTATCCAACACTTCAAGCTAGCGTGTCAACCGCCTTAGGAAAGACCCGCGTTGCGTAATTCTCATAGGCTAGCCTAACCCGGGGTTAGGGAGTGCACAACAGTCTGGTGCCGATTTCTCCGCCGTTGCACGGAATCGGCGCAGGCGCCGTCACAGTGGAATCGGGGCGCCTGCCTCGTTCTATTCCCTCGGCCCCGCGAGCAGCATGAGCCCGGCGCCGGCGACGATGCGTCGGTACACCGGCTCGACGGAGAAGGTTTCACCGTCGACTCTCAGGAGTCCGAGCTCGGCGAGCTCCTGCAGCTCGTCAGCCAGCAATGCGGAGAGCCGCTCCGCACGCTCCTCGTCGATGTCGAGTTCGGGGCGTTCGGGCGCGGCGTCGGGAGTGATGATCTCGATGAGACGCTGGGCGATCGTGATCGCCGGGGCTGCGAAGTCTTCTCCGGGGACGAGGTTGACCACATCGAGGAGCCGTTCGTAGATGAACGCACCGATGACCGGCAGCGCTGTATCCGCGCTGACCTCGCCTGAGCGCCACTGGTCGGCAGCACCGGCGGGCCGGACCTTCGTCCCGGTGATCTCGATGATCTCCGCACTCTGCATCACGGCCCACATCGCTTCGAGGACGGGCACCTCATCGGCGCTGCGCGCATAGTTCACGCCGTCTTCGTACCGAGCGTTCGAGGCCACGCCGACGGCGTTGATGCCGAACTGTCCGGCCGCCTCGGCGATATCTGCGCGCTTCACCCGCCCCGTTCCGGTCACCTGACGAGAGTCGCCGATCCATTCGAGGATGCCGGCCACACCAGAAACGAGGCGGTTGTCCGACAACGGCTGCGCGAGCTGCTCCTCGCTCAGAGCATTGGCTTCGACTGCGGCCATCAGGGCCGAGGGCAGCGGGTCTGTGCGCATGCTCGCGGCCTCGGCGCGGGCGCGGGCGGAGTTCCAGCGTTCGGGGGATTCGTCGGTGTCCATGCGGAAGCGGAGATAGTTGTCGAGTGCTTCGAGGCTGTCGAGGAAGATCACTGTCGAAGGCGATTCGCCATCGGTCTTCTCGGCTTCCTCCTGTCCGTCGACGGCGAAGCTTTCGAGGACGTCGAGGAGGTCGTCGATTCCCTCCGGTTCGTCGATATCTGCGCGGGAGGACACGGCGATGCAGAACAGGAGGTGGGCGATGTCGAAGACCTCTGAGTCCTCGTCGACATCATCGTAGGTCTCGGCCAGCCAGTCGCGGAAGCGCTGGTAGAGCGGCATCTCGTAGACGGTCTTCTCGACCTCGTCCATTCGTTCGTCGACGCCCCGCCGGTCAGCGTTGGGATTCGCCTGCGCAGTCGCCTCGGCACTCGATCCGCCGAGCCACTCCGGCAGCTCCTGTGCTGCGGCAGGGCCGTCCTGGGCTTCCTGGACATCGTGGTTCACGTGGCCGGTGGAGCCGTAGGTGCCGGCAACCGGTTCCGGATAGCCGTCGAGCGGCATGAGCTCGTCGACGACCTGTTCGGCTGAGACCTTATCCCGCTTGGTCAGTCGTACGACCGCGGCGGCTACGGCGAGCATGGCCCCTTCGAGGACGGGGCGTCCGCTGTTGTTGTTGATGAGGCGGTCAAGGCTATCGACGACGCGCCCTTTATGCGCCAGGGCCAGGATGTCACGGGCCACGGCGCGGGACTTCTTCGCCGACCATTTCGGTGCCATCACTCCGCCGAGCTTCGGTCCGTGCACGTCGTCGGTGAACCATTCGTCGACCAGGCCCATCGCCGCCCCGGTCACCTGTGCGACGCTCGGCTTGAAATCCTCGGGGTCGGAGGGCAGGGAGGTCACAACAGCCTCGGCGCGCTTGATATCGCCGTCGGCGAAGGCAAGGGAGAAGGACCGCAGCGCCCCCAGAGCCAGTCCGCGGTGAGCACCGACCGGGTTGAACAGACGGCGGTTGTACTCCCCCTGCGCCTTCTCCATAGCTGCGTGGAATTCGGCTTCGGTGAAGGCCGCATTCGGATCGTCGATGTCGACGCCTTCGGCCTTGAGGAACGGCGCCAGTTCCCGCATCATCCGATCGCCCATGCCGGGGTCGTGGCTGATTTTGCCGCCCGCTGCCATACCGTGGAATTCGGGACTGTCGAAGAAAGAAGACACGCACTGCTCCTGCCGAGGATGAACTGAAGCAATAACGGTAACAAGCCCGACCTCGTCCGCCCCAGAACCGACCCGGCATGGCTCCGCGGCTTTACCGAGATCACACTCCGGGCCCAACCGACCCGGGATCCACTCAGCCAAACGTCCACTCGGCCGGCCGGAACCGGCCCCTTCGTCCCGAGTTCGCGACACGTTTGGCCGCCCGTCCTCACCTGCCCTGAAGCCGTGGAATCGTGACTCGGCTCACGCCACCATGGGGCCATGACCATTGACGTTCCCACCACAGGCCGCTCACTGCCCCAGCTGCAGCCGATCAGCTTCATCGGCGCAGATGGCCGGCTCACCGACACTCCGACCGAAGGGCTGCGGATCCCCAGCGATGCCACCCTCACCGGTCTCTACCGGCAGATGGTCCTCGTCCGCCGGTTCGAAGCGCAGGTCACGCACCTGACCCGACAGGGTCGACTCGCGACCTATCCCTCCGCGGCAGGTCAGGAAGCCGCCGAGGTCGGGGCCACCACCGCGCTGGCCCCGAACGATTGGCTCTTCCCCACCTACCGCGACTCGGCAGCGCTGCTGACCCGCGGAGTGCCCGTCGCCGAGATCCTCGCCGCCTTCCGCGGGGACTGGCACTGCGGTTTCGATCCGCACGAATATCACGCCTCACCTGCGGCGACACCGCTGGCGACGCAGACTCTGCACGCCACGGGATTCGCGATGGCCGCGAAGCTCAAGGGCGAGGACGCCGCGACCCTGACGTTCCTCGGCGACGGCGCCAGCAGTGAAGGCGATACCCACGAGGCCTTCAACTTCGCTTCCGTGTGGCAGACCCCGACGGTGTTCGTCCTGCAGAACAACCAGTACGCGATCTCCACTCCCCTGCGGGAGCAGACGAACGCGACGATGCTCGCCGACCGGGCCGCCGGCTACGGAATGCCCGGCCTGCGCGTCGACGGCAATGACATCGCCGCCGTGTTCGCCGCCGTCTCCGCGGCGCTGGCGCGCGGTCGGAACGGAGACGGTCCGACCCTCATCGAGTGCCTCACCTACCGGATGGAATCGCACACGAACTCCGACGATCCGACGAAGTACCGCGACTCCGAAGAGGTCGAGCACTGGAAGCAGTTCGATCCCATCGACCGTCTCGAGAAGTATCTGCGACAGACCGGCGCCCTCGACGATGCCACGATCGAACAGATCGCCGAGGAGGCAGAGACCCTGGCCGCGTCCGTCCGCGATGCCATGAACCAAGAGGCCGAGATCGACCCGCGCGAGCTCTTCGCGCACGTCTACGCGACCCCGCGCACTGCCCTGGCCGAGCAGCAGCAGGTCCTCGAAGCCGAACTCGCAGCGGCGGGTCACGCATGAGCGTCGAAACGGGCACCGATCCGACCGTGGTGAACGGCGAAACGACCACAGCCGCCTCGGCGACAGCACCCACCCCGTCATCGGTGACGATGACGAAGGCGCTCAATCAGGCGCTGCGCGATTCTCTGGCCGACGACGACACCGTGCTCGTCTTCGGCGAGGATGTCGGCCGCCTCGGCGGGGTCTTCCGGGTCACGGAAGGCCTGCGGGCCGAATTCGGGTCGAACCGCGTCTGGGATTCCCCGCTTGCGGAATCGGGCATCGTCGGCACCGCAATCGGCATGGCGATGAACGGGATGCGACCCGTCGTCGAAATGCAGTTCGACGCCTACACCTACCCCGCGTTCGAACAGATCGTCTCCCATGTGGCGAAGATGCGGAACCGGACGAAAGGCCGGGTCAGCCTGCCGATCACGATCCGGATTCCCTACGCCGGCGACATCGGCGGAGTCGAACACCACTCGGATTCCTCGGAAGTCTACTGGACGTCGACGCCGGGGCTGACCGTCGTCACGCCGTCGAATCCGGCCGATGCGTATTCGCTGCTGCGCGACTCGATCGCCTCCGACGACCCGGTCGTGTTCATGGAGCCGAAGTCGCGGTACTGGATGAAGGAGACCCTGTCCCTGCCCGTGACGACGGCGCCGATGAATCGGGCCGAGGTCATCCGCGAGGGCACCGACGCCACCCTGCTCGCCTACGGTCCGACCGTGCGGACGGCACTCGATTCCGCCGAGGCCGGAGCCGAACACGGACTGTCCATCGAGGTCATCGACCTGCGTACGCTCTCACCGTTCGACGATGAGACGGTGTCCGCCTCCGTGCGCAAGACCTCGCGCGCGGCGATCATCCACGAGGCCGCGCAGTTCGGCGGATACGGCGCCGAGGTGGCCGCCCGCCTCACCGAACGCAACTTCACCCATCTGTCGGCCCCGATCCTGCGGGTCGCCGGGTTCGATGTGCCCTATCCGTCGCCGAAGCTCGAGGAGTTCTACTTGCCGACCGTCGAACGTGTACTCGATGCGCTCGAGTCCTGGGATTGGGAGCTGTGATGAGTGCTGACGTGAATACGGGCACGCGCGAGTTCATCCTTCCCGACCTCGGCGAAGGCCTCACCGAGGCGGAGCTGATCTCTTGGAAGGTCGAGATCGGGGACGAGGTCCACGTCGATCAGATGGTCGTCGAGGTCGAGTCCGCGAAGTCCGTCGTCGAACTCCCCTGCCCGTACGCCGGGCAGGTCGTCAGCCTTCACGCAAACGCCGGGGACACCGTCAGCGCAGGCCAGGCCCTGCTCACCGTCGCCGAGGCGGGGGCCGAGGCAGGCGCGGGTCCTGGGGCAGGCACGGGTGCTGAGTCGGCGGACAGCGAATCGGGCGGCGCGAACCTCATCGGCTACGGCACTTCGGAACCGAAGACCCGGTCGGCGAAGAAGCGCTCGTTCGGCGGCAAGAACGCGGCGGCGCCCGCTGTTCCGACCGTCATCCCGGATGCCCCGTCGCAGCCGCCGGCAGAAGCGCCGGCTTCCCCCAGCAACTCATCGACGACTGCGAACGACCGTGTCTCCCCCGTGTCCTCGCCACTGGTGCGCAAGCTCGCGAAGGATCACGGCATCAGTGCCAAAAGCCTGCCCGGCACGGGCCCCGGCGGAGTCGTGACCAGGGCTGATGTCATAGCCGCGATCGACTCCGGGGCAAGTGCCGCTGCCCACGTCCCCGCGGGGACGTCACCGGCGAAGGCATCTTCGCCTGCTGCGAGCTCCGACCAGAGCGACCGCGATACCCGCACCCCGATCACGGGACTGCGGAAGGTCGTGTCCGAACGCCTGACGAAGTCGCGGCAGGAGATCCCCGAGGCCACGATCTGGCTCGACGTCGACGCCACCGAGCTGCTGGCGACGAAGAAGGCGCTCGAGGCCCGCACGGGTGAGAAGTATTCGCTGCTCTCGCTCGTCGCCCGCTTCGTCGTGGCCGGTCTGAAGAAGTACCCGATCATCAACTCGTCGATCGATACGGCCGCCAGTGAGATCGTCACCCACGGCGACATCAACCTCGGCCTGGCCGCGCAGACCCCGCGCGGGCTCATGGTCCCCGTCGTCCACGGGGCCGGCGAGATGAGCCTGCGGCAGCTGCGCGACTCCGTGTCCGAGACCGTCGGGAAGGCCGCCTCGGGGAAGTTCGATCCGTCCGAACTGACCGGCGGCACGTTCACCCTGAACAACTACGGGGTGTTCGGCGTCGACGGTTCGGCCCCGATCATCAACCTCCCCGAGGTGGCGATGCTCGGCCTCGGCCGGATCAAGGACCGCCCGTGGGTCGTTGACGGCGAACTGACGGTGCGCAAGGTGATGTACCTGTCGTTCGTCTTCGACCACCGGGCGTGCGATGGTCAGGAGCCGAGTGAGTTCCTCACCTTCGTCGCCGACTGCATCGAGAATCCGATCTCACTGCTGCCCGAGCTCTGAGGGCTGCCCTCGGGCAGGGCTGCGCGAACGTCTTCCTCAGAGATCTCCGCACGGTCTCCGCTGTGCTTCCACGCCAGGTCGGCGATGGCCAGAAGACGAAGGGGGTTGCCGTCCGCCGCTTCGACGACGCGGCGGATGGCAGCCTCGGTGATCGTCTTTTCGGTGTCAGCGATCGACGCCGACACGACTTCCCGCACACTGTCGTCGCTCAGCCGTTCCAGGCCGACCCGCGCCGACCGCGCCAGGTAGGGAATCGCGTCCGCCGCGAACAGCGCATTCATTGCGTCGGCGGGCCCGGTGAACGCGAGCGCGAGAGGAATGCTCTCGGCAAACGCGTCCGCCACCGTACCGGCCACCTGTTCCAAGTCCCGCAACGGTGCCCGATCGATATCGTCCACCGTGATGAGGACTCCTTCAACCGCTCCGTCGTCGAGCAGTCGAGGAATCTGTGCTTCGGTCAATCGCTCGGCAAGCCCGTCTTCACCCGGGAGGTGCACGGTGGCCCAGCTGCGCGACGTCGCCACTTCCTCGAACACCGTGAGCATGGTGCTCTTCCCCATACCCGACTCACCGGTGACGAGCGTGGATCGCCCCATTGCGCCGTGACCGTTGTCGAGCGCATAGGCAAAATCATTGATGAAGGACTGCCGTTGGACGAGCACAGGCGGGAGCGTTCCCGGCTGCACGGCGAAGGGAGACGGTCGTTGTTCGGTCATCTCTGCCAACATAGCCTTCCGGTTCCACACTTCGGTTCGCTGACGTTCGGGCCGATCGATTCCGAGGGCGCGCTTCGAGGCGAAGGTCGAGCGCCTCAGTCACTCATCCAGCAGAGCGGCCGCGTACATCGGGCGGGCGGCGTCGGCGCTCGGCGGGTGGAAGAGTCCGGCCGCAGCGTCGCGGAAGAGGCGGGAGAGTTCGTGCTTGTTGCCGAACCCGCTGCCGCTCGTGCACATCAGGGCCGTCTCCGCACAGTTTCGGGCCGCCTCGGCGGACTTGATCCTCGCCCCCACCAGGCGCAGCGGCCAGCCGGCACCGTGGTCGATGAGGTCATCGAAGTCCCGGGCGTAGGCGTCGATCATCGCCGTCACGGGCATGAAGTCGAGGTGCGCATCGGCCAGGCGCGTCCGGGCCTCGGGCACCTCGGCGAAGGTGGTCCCGGCCTTCGCGGACTTCCGCTTGTGCAGTCCGGCGGCGCCCAGCTCGAGCGCCCGCGCCGCGACTCCGGCGTAGACGGCGGCGATGAGCAGCTGGAAGTTGCTCGTGATCGCGAAGGTGAGCAGGTCGGGGTGCTTGCCGGCGGGGATGACGCGTGAGACCCGTTCGGGCTTCATCGGCACGTGGTCGAGGATCGTCGCCCGCGACTGCGAGGCCCGCATTCCCAGCACATCCCAGTCATCGGAGACCGTGATGCCGGGCGCATCGCGTTCGATGAACCCGTAGACGAGCTCATCTGAGCCCACGGTGCCGTGGACGATGAGCCTCGTCCATACGGGAGACAGCGAGGTGAAGATCTTCACCCCGGTCAGCTCAAATCCGCCGTCGGCCGTGCGAGCCGCCTCGGTGGTCGAACCCTGCAGGACCCAATCGTTCGACGGCTCGGAGATCCCGAAGGCGAAGATCTCACCGGCCATGGCCTCGTCGAACACCCAGTTCAGCGAGTCGTCGCCGCGGTCGGCCAGTGCCTTGACCACTCCGGTGGTCATGAGGTGCATATTGATCGCCAGGGCCGTGCCGGGCGCCGCCGCTGCCAGCCGCTGCTGCAGTCGGCTGACCTCGAACAGACTCAAGCCGGGCCCGCCGTGGGACTCGGGCACGAAGAGGGTGAGGTAGCCGAGATCCCTCAGTTCGGCGAGATCCTCGTCGAAGAATCGGTTCTCCCGGTCATAGACGTCGGCTCGTGCGCGGAAACGATCACACACATCCTCGGGCAGGTACCGCGCGGCGAGTTCGCTCACGCGTGTCTCACGGTCGGTCATCGTCTCTCCTCTGTTCCGGTGTCGTCAGGACGTCGGTTCGCCTGTTCTACAGGGCGTCAGCCCGACGCAGAATGATCGCCCCGTTGTGCCCGCCGAATCCGAACGACGTCGACAGCAGGGTGTCGACGACCACCTCGGCGAGATCCTGCCCACCACTCATGTCACGGGCGTGACCTGCGACGATATCCCATTCGGGGAACTCATTGTCAACGAGGTTGACCGTCGGGGGCAGCGTCTGATCCCGCAGCGTCAGAGTCGCGATGATCGCCTCGACGACCCCCGATGCGCCGAGAAGGTGCCCCGTCGTCGACTTCGTGGCCGAGATCGGGATCGTCCGTCCGACCTCCCCCAGGGCTGCGTCGAAGGCGGCGAGTTCGGCTCGGTCGCCGGCCGGTGTGCCCGTCGCGTGGGCGTTGATGTGGTCGATATCGCCGGGTTCCAGCCCTGCGTCGCTCACAGCCTGGACCACCGCCGAGGCGGCTCCACGTCCGCCCGGATGCGGATTCGTCGGGTGGTGGGCATCGCTGGCGGCGCCGAATCCGGCAAGCTCGGCCAGCGGCGTCGCCCCACGTGAGGCCGCCGAGTCGGCGGATTCGAGGAGGATCGCGGCCGCACCCTGGCTCATGACGAAGCCGTTGCGGCCCCTGTCGAACGGGCGGCTGGCAGTAGTCGGATCGCCTTCGTATCCGGCCGCGAGCGCGCGCATGTTCGCATTCGAGGCGAGATTGACCGGACCGAGGCAGTCCTCCATGCCGACGACGAGCACGGCGTCGGCGTAGCCGTGGCGGATGCGCCGCATCGCCTCGCCGAGGCCGATCACCCCGGAGGCGCATGTCGCCGAGACTCCCTGACCGGGACCGCGCAGATCGAAGCGTTGGCTGATCAGCGCGGCCGCGGAATCCGGTGCTCCGTGGATGGCGAGGGTCAGCGGCACGGATCTGGGACCATCCGCGTCGAGGCTGCGCGTGGCCTCCTGCATGGCGTCGACGGGCCCGGAGCCGGTGGCCGCGATCACGGCCGTGCGGTCACGGTCCCAGGGCAGGTCCTCGGCCGCCGACTCGATGCCGCCTGCGCGCAGCGCCTGGTCGGCCGCGGCGATCGCCCAGTGCTGGACGGGGCTGAGCCGGCGGGCGAGCGCCCGGGGCAGAACCTCCTCGGCGTCGAAGTCCGTGATCTGCCCGCCGATCCGCACCGCCAGGTCATCGAACCGCTCACCTGCGAGGACGTCGATGGCGCTGGTGCCGGTGCGCACGGATTCCCAGAGGGTCTCTGGGTCCTGACCGCTCGGGGTGATGGCGCCGAGTCCGGTGATGACGACGTCGCGCACGCCGTCCGTCCGGTGCCGATTGCTCCGGGAGGCGTTCACAGCCGCTGTGCCTTTCCGCTCATGACCAGGTCAACGGTTTCATGGCGTCGAATCTTCCCGCCGACGGTCCGCGGCAGCCGGTCGAGTACGTAGAACCGCCTAGGCACGAACTGCGGGGCCAGCTTCGCCCGGGCATGGTCGAGCAGTGCTGCTTTGTCGGGCGCGCCCGAATCGGGGGTCCCGCCCTCGGAGCCGCGGCCCGCGGAGGCCGGTTCGATGACGAGGGCGACGATGTTGCCGAGGCTGTCGTCGGGCAGTGCGATCGCGCAGACCTCGCTGTCGAATTCTTCGAAGGCTCGTTCGACTTCGGGCAGGGACACCTTGTGTCCTCCGGTGATCGCGATGTCACCGGCCCGTCCGGCGAGCTGGAGGAGTCCGTTTTCGATCCGCCCCTGGTCACCGACCGTGGCCCAGCCGTCGGGGCGTCGCAGCTGAGCGTCGGTGGTGCCGATGACATAGCCGTCCGAACAGGCTGCAGCGTGGATCCAGACCGTGCCGATCTCTCCGTCGGGCAGGCGGACGCCGGATTCGTCGCGGACCTCGACGTCGATGGTGTCGTAGATCGAGATCCAGGTGCCGTCTCCATCGCGGCTGTCGCCGATGAACCCGATCTCGGCGGCACCGTAGTAGCTGATGAGCCGGGCGTCGGGGAGGACCTCGGCGAGGGCCGAGCGGATGGATGCCGGCAGGTTCGCTCCCCCGGTGACGACGAGGTCGAGACCGAGGAAGTTCTCCGGTGTTCGGCGGGCCGCCTCGGCGAGGGCCTTGACCACGGCGGGCACGGCGACGACCCGGGTGATGGCTTCGTCGGCGATGCGCGAGCCCATGGTGAACGGGTCGAAATCGTCGGCGACGTGGACGCTGCCGCCGGTGGCCAGGCTTTCGACGACGGCGTAGAGGGTGAGGCTGTAGGACACGGGGCCAGGCGCCAGAGTGGCCACCCCGGGGACGGGTTCGAGGTGGGCCGAGGACACGGCGACGTTGTCGCGGTACTGCTGCCGGGTCTTGATGAAGGCCTTCGGGTTGCTCGTCGTGCCGGAGGAGAAGAGCATGAGGAACGGCTCGTCGGGCTCGCGGACGCTCGGCGAGGCGGTGTCGGCGGGATCAATGGCGGCTTCGCGGGCCTGGAAGTCGGCGGCGGTGATGACGGTTCCGGTCCAGCCGGCGGCGGCGAGCGCCTCGGCGAGGTGGGTCGAGTCGCTGATGACAAGCCCGATGCCGGTGGTCGTGATGACTCCGACCTGGTGGCTCAGCGGCCAGCGGGGATCGATCGTGGCCGAGACCGCGCGGAAGCCCGCGAGGCCGGCGATGATGCGGGAGGTCTCGAACGCCGAGGTGAGGCTGACAGCCGTGATCGGGATGCCGTGGGTCTCGGGAGCCGGAATCGGCGAGTCGGACTGGGCATGGTGGAGAGCGTCGACGGCGGCGAACATCGTCTGCGAGCTCTCGGCGAGCTGCGAGTAGGTCAGCTGTCCGTCACCACCGACGATGGCAAGCCGATCGGGGTCGACGCCGGCGACCTCGAGGATCGTCGCGGTGATCGGCATGCTTCCCTCCGCAGTCTCGCTTCACGGCCGTCCGTCCGAGCCGCCTGGCACCAGTATAGGAGCCGGTCGACTCCGCCAATTGAGCGGCTGTACGCGTCCACGTCGATCGTGCTTCATCACCCGGTCATCTGCAGCGCCGAGGATGACTGCTGGCGGACGCCGTCCGACTTCTCCTGGGCACGGACCCGCGCACACCCCTCCCGCACCCGCACACAGGAACACACGATGACGACCGACACCCTCGCACATTCCTCCCCTCGATTGACGCCCCGACCACGCTTCCTCGGCCCCGACCGCTGGTGGCACATCTGCTTCGGCCTCATGCTGGCGGCGACCCTGGTCTCGTTCACGCTGTGGTCGTTCGACCTCGTCGGAGCCGGGTCCAACCGGCTCGTCCTCATCACGACGATCGTCTTCGGCACGTTCATGGCCTTCAACATCGGCGGCAACGACGTGGCGAACTCCTTCGGCACCTCGGTGGGCGCCGGAACGCTGAGCATGAAGCAGGCGCTTATGGTCGCCGCAGTCTTCGAGGTCAGCGGTGCCGTCCTCGCCGGCGGTGAGGTCACCGACACCGTCCGCAGCGGCATCGTCGGTGCCGCCCTCACCTCGGGATTCGTCACCGGCACAGGTGGGTTCGGGATGGTCCAGTGGGGCGGGATCGGCACGATCGCGATCTCCTGGGTGCTCTCCCCTGCGCTGGGCGGCGCAGTCGCCTTCGTGCTCTTCGGCGCGATCAGACGACACATCCTCGTCTACAACGATGAAGCCGATGCGAAGCTGCGCGAGATCAAGACCGCGAAGGCGGAGCTGCGACAGGAACACAAGAAGGCCTTCGAACGCCTCGACGAGATCCAGCAGATCTCCTACACCAATGCGATGACCAGGGACGCCGTCCTCATCAACGAACCCGACTATGACCCCGACGAACTCGAATCGGACTACTTCCGCCGCATGGCGGCCATCGAGACCGAGCGCTCGGGGCTGAACTCCCACCGCGCGCTCGAGACCTGGGTGCCGCTGCTGGCGGCGTTCGGCTCGATCGTCATCTCATCGATGCTGCTGTTCAAGGGGCTGAAGAACCTCGAACTCGGCATCAGCTCCGTCGGCAACTTCCTCATCATGGCGATGATCGGCGCGGGCGTGTGGATAGCGGTCTTCATCTTCACGAAGACGCTGAAGAAGCAGACACTGTCACGATCGACCTTCCTCCTCTTCTCATGGATGCAGGTCTTCACGGCATCGGCGTTCGCGTTCAGCCATGGCAGCAATGACATCGCCAATGCGATCGGCCCGTTCGCGGCGATCCTCGACGTGTTGCGGACGAACGAGATCAATGCCGAGGCCGGGGTGCCCGCCGCCGCCATGATCACCTGCGGCATCGCCCTCGTCGCGGGCCTGTGGTTCATCGGCCGCAATGTCATCAGGACGGTCGGCACGGGGCTGACGAAGATCCATCCTGCCTCGGGCTTCGCCGCCGAACTCTCCGCCGCGGGTGTCGTCATGGCCGCCTCGGTGCTCGGACTTCCGGTGTCGAGCACACACATCCTCATCGGCGCCATCCTCGGTGTCGGGCTCGTCAACCGCGCCGCGAACTGGAATCTCATGAAGCCGATCGCCCTCGCCTGGGTGATCACGCTGCCCGCCGCCGAAGCCATCGGGGCGATCGGACTCGTGTCCCTGCGCGCGATCTTCGGCTGAGCCGCCCCCGCACCATTGCGCGAGAAACGGGCTGAGTGTCGAAAAACGCATGCGCACACACGTTTCTCGACACTCAGCCCGCTTCTCGACGACTGCCGGGGGCGTCAGTCAGCCACGTAGTACATGCGCTTGTTGACGAATTCGTCCATGCCGTAGGGGCCGAGCTCGCGGCCGAAGCCCGAGCGCTTGGTGCCGCCGAACGGGATCTCCGCGCCCTCACCGGCCGGGGTGTTGACGTTCGACATGCCGACGTCGAGGCGCTGAGCCAGCTTCGCGGCACGCTCGGAATCCTTGGCGAACACGGCGCCGCCGAGGCCGAAGCGCGAGTCATTGGCCAGGGCCAGTGCCTCGTCATCGCTGCTGACCTTGTAGACGGTGGCCACAGGTCCGAAGAGCTCTTCGCGGTAGGCGTCCATCTCCGAGGTGACTCCGGTGAGCACGGCCGGCGAGACATAGGCCGAACCGTCGGTGGCGAGCTCGCCGCCGACGAGGGTCGCGCCCTGCTCGACGGCGCGGTCGAGCTGCTTGCGCAGGTTCTCGGCGGCCGAACGCGAGGACAGGGGCGAGTACTTGCCGTCGCCCGCCTCGGCGGGGGTGCCCTTCTCCCAGGACTGTGCCCGTTCGGTCAGACCGGACACGAAGTCGTCGTAGATGTCGTCCATGACGATCATCCGCTTGTTCGCGTTGCAGACCTGACCGGTGTTGTACAGGCGGGTGCCCCACGCGGTGTCGACGGCCTCGTTCATGTCATCGGTGTCGAGGACGATGTACGGGTCGGATCCGCCGAGCTCGAGAACGGCCTTCTTCAGGTACTTGCCCGCGGTCGCGGCCACGGCGGATCCGGCGCGCTCGGAACCGGTCAGGGACACGCCTTCGACGCGGTCGTCGGCGATGATCGTCTCGATCTGCTCATGGGTGGCGTAGATGTTGTTGTACACGCCTTCGGGGATGCCGGCTTCCTTCATGAGCTCGGCGATCTTCGCCGAGGAGCGGGGGCAGATCTCCGCGTGCTTGAGGATGATCGTGTTGCCGAGCACGAGGTTCGGTGCGGCGAAGCGAGCGACCTGGTAGTAGGGGAAGTTCCAGGGCATGATACCCAGCAGCGGGCCGACGGGGCGACGCTGGATGAAGGCCTTGCCGCCCGACATCGATTCGATCGGCTCATCGGCGGCGAACTTCGGTCCGTTGTTCGCATAGTAGTTGAAGATCTCTTCGCAGAACTCGGCCTCTTCCTCACCTTCGGCGGTGGGCTTGCCCATCTCCTCGGCGATGATCTCCGCGAGCTCGGCCTTGCGCTCTCCGAAGAGAGCGGCAACCTTGTTGACGATCGCGGCGCGTTCCTCGATCGTCTTCTCGCGCCAGCTCAGGTAGCCCTTGTGTGCGGATTCGAGGACCTGTTGGACCTCTTCGTCGGTGGCATTGTCGAACTTCTCGACGACCTCGCCCGTGGCCGGGTTCTCGACACGGTAACCGCCTGCAGCACTGCCTACGTTGCTCATTCCAGACTCCTTCGACTTCGGGCACCTGTTGGCGCCGTTTAAGCAATCGCATACCTGTTCGCCGTCGGAATCGACGGATTGCGTATGCCTGTCTCACACGCTATCAACACGTGACCCGCGCAACAAGTGCCGGAACCTGGGGGAATCATCAGTGCCGGATCGACCCCGACCCACTCGCCGAGGCGGTGCGGATTCCGAATCAATCACGACGAAATCCGAAACGTCCTCGACGTTGATCGAACAGCCGCCTCGGCACGCTCACGGATCAGCCGCCTCGGTGTGGGGATCTGCTCCGGTACGAGGTGCCGGACCCGTTCGCCCACCAGCGGCAGACCTCACCAGGCGCGGCAGACCTCACCAGGCGCAGCAGACCTCACCGCCCCACGAGGTCGAGCGCCGCAGAGACGATCGAGTCCGTGTCGATTCCGTGGAGCGCATGAGCCTGACCCACCGAGGAGGCCTGACCGAATTCCGTGACGCCGAGGTTGCGGGTGCGATCCCCGCGCACTCCGGCGAGGAAGGCCAGCGTGTGTGGGTGCCCGTCGAGGACGGTCACCAGGGGCGCGGGATGCGCGGCCGGGAACAGTTCGTCGGCGATGGCCGATCGGCGGCTCTGCCCCACCCGTCCCCGCTCCTGCACGGAGCGGAAGACCTTCGACGCCGAGCTGAGGCAGACGACTCCGGCCCGCACGCCCAGGGACTCCAGTCGGCCCGCAGCCGTGATGACCTCGGTCATGATCGCGCCGGCGCCGACGAGCGTGACCTCGTCCTCGGCAGCGGGACGGGCCGAGAGCCGGTAGCCTCCGGCGATGACCTGTTCGCGGCGGCGTTCGCGCAGCAGCGGATCTTCGGGCACTGCGGCGAGCTCCTGGGCCACCGGCCTGGTGGTCAGGCGGAAGTACGCCGAATCCCCGTGCGGGTCGGCGAGTTCGCGCAGCGCCTCGAGCAGGGTCCATTCGAGGTCCTGGGCGAAGGCCGGCTCCCAGCTCGTCAGCCCGGGGATCTCCAGAGTCACCGAGGGCGTGTTGAACGACTGGTGCGCCCCGCCCTCGGGCGCGAGCGTGACTCCAGACGGCGTGCCGACCATGATCGAGCGCCCACCGGCGTAGAGGCTGAACGTCCACGGTTCGAGGGCGCGGTTGATGAACGGATCGTAGATCGTCGCGATCGGCAGCAGCGGCTGTCCCCACCGGCTCCCGGTCGTCCCGAGCTCACCGGCCAGGGAGACGAGGTTGACCTCGGCGATGCCCATCTCGATGTGCTGACCGCGCGAGCCCTCCTGCCATTTGAGGACTCGCTCCCGGTCATCGGAGAACCAGTCCTCCCGCCCGGCCGGGGACCAGATCCCGGTCTTGTTGATCCACCCGCCGAGGTTGGTCGACGTGGCCACGTCCGGTGAGACGGTGACGACGCGGCGGGCCACCTCGGGGGCGACGTGCTTGAGGTCGGAGAGGAACCGACCCAGCGTGGCCTGGGTGGAGATCGTCGGCCGCGGGGAGAAGCCCAGCTCAGCGGGCACCTCGGCGACGGTGTGGGTCTCATGGTCCTCGCGGCGCAGGCGCTCGGCGGTCTGGGCGCAGAGCCTCCCGGCCGGGGTGTCGGGATCGAAGCGGACCCACGGATCGTCGAGGTCCATCCCCGAGGCGGCCGCGAGGTCGCGCATCTGTGCCTCGGTGAGCTGGGCGGCGTGGTTGCCCGGGTGGCCCTCGGTGGCGAGCCCCTTGCCCTTGATCGTGTACGCGAAGACGACCGTGGGTCGGTCGTCGTCGATGGCCTCGAAGGCCTCGACGAGCTGCCCGAGATCGTGTCCGCCGAGGTCGCGGATGAGGGAGGCGATCTCATCGGGTGAGAACGGGTCGATGACCGAGCGCAGCGCCGTGGCCGCGGACTCGGCGAGGCCGGCGAGGAGGCGGTCGTGGACCTCGGTGGGGTGAGCGCGCAGGAGCCGCTGGTATTCGGGGTTGGGCATCGAGACGAGCCGATCTTTGAGCGCCTGCCCGCCCGGGGCGGCGAAGACGGCCTCGAGGCGGCGCCCCCACGGGCAGGTGAGGACCTGCCAGCCGGCGGCGGCGAACATGCCCTGGAGGCGTTTGATCTGGACGTCGGGGATGACCCGGTCGAGGGACTGCCGGTTGAGGTCGACGATCCACACGATCTCGCCGAGGGTGCGCACCTCGGGGTCGATGATGGCCTCCCATACCGCGCCTTCGTCCATCTCGGCATCCCCGAGCAGCGAATAGAAGCGCCCGGCCCGTGGGGTGTCGGGGAACCGGTCGGAGACGTAGCGGTGGGACAGTGCGGCCCAGATCGGGGCGGTCGCGCCAATGCCCACCGACCCCGTGGAGAAGTCGACGGTGTCGGGGTCCTTCGTCCGGGAGGGGTAGGGCTGGAGTCCTCCGCGGCTGCGCAGCGTGTCCAGATGGTGTTCGGCGAGATCGCCGAGGAGGTAGTTGATCGCGTGGAGGACCGGTGAGGCGTGGGGCTTGACCGAGACCCTGTCGATCGAGCGCAGGCGGGCGAACCACAGGGCGGTCATGATGCCCGCCATCGAGGCCGAGGACGACTGGTGGCCGCCGACCTTGACCCCATCGGGGTTCTCCCGCCCCCGATTGGCCCGGTCGATGATCGACGTGGCCAGCCAGAGCACGCGCTGGGCGATCTCGTCGAGGACCCGGTCCTCCCCCGAGGCCGAGGCCCGCAGCGGTCTGTCGTTCGTGCCGGGCGGGCTGACCTGGATCGAGGTCTCGAACTGGTGGCGATCCTGCTCGTGGTCGCCGTCGTGCGGGGGCTGAGATCCGTGTGCGGTCGTCATCTCATCGATCCTTCCTCAAGGGGGTGGTTGCGTCGTGGGATGGGCGTCGTCGTGATCAGAAGATCGAGGAGTAGGCGTTGAGGGCCAGCTGCCCGCCGAGGTGGGCATAGAGGACCGTCGAATCCGATCCGATCGTGCCATCAGCAACGAGGTCGAGAAGCCCGGCCATCGACTTGCCTTCGTAGACGGGGTCGAGGATGACGCCTTCGAGCTGGGCGGTGGTGCGGATCGCCTCGACGGTCGAATCGTCGGGGATGCCGTAGGCGGGTCCTTCCCAACCCGAGCGGATGTCGACTTCGTCGGCGGTGATCTCACGGCCGAGGCCGATGAGGTCGGCAGTGGTGTTCGCGATCCTCTTCACCTGATCGCGGGTCTTCTCGATCGTGGCCGATGCGTCGATGCCGATGACCTTGCGCTTGGGTCCTCCGGCGGCTTCGAGGGCGGCGAATCCGGCGATCATTCCGGCATGCGTCGACCCGGTCACGGTGCACACGACGATGGTGTCGAAGAAGACGCCGAGCTGCTTCTCCTGTTCGGCGACCTCATAGGCCCAGTTCGCGAAGCCCAGTCCGCCGAACTTGTGTTCGGAGGCGCCGGCCGGGATCGGGTAGGGCCTGCCGCCGGACTCTTCGACCTCGTGCAGTGCGTTCTCCCAGCTCGAGCGGATGCCGATGTCGAATCCGGCGGAGTCGAGGCGGACGTCGGCTCCCATGATGCGCGAGAGCTCGATATTGCCGACCTTGTCGTTGACCGGGTCCTCCCAGTCGACCCAGCGCTCCTGCACGAGGCGCGCCTTCAGTCCCAGGTGGGCA
The DNA here is from genome assembly GCF_000583215.1 of Brevibacterium sp. VCM10. Lineage (NCBI taxonomy): Bacteria > Bacillati > Actinomycetota > Actinomycetes > Micrococcales > Brevibacteriaceae > Brevibacterium > Brevibacterium sp. VCM10. The sequence continues at coordinate 62,924 of NZ_JAJB01000014.1, read as the reverse complement.
GCGACCGCGGCGACCTGGCGGGTGTGGTTGGACTGGTAGCCGCCGATGGACACGAGCGTGTCCGCCCCCGAGGCGAGGATGTCGGGGACGATGTACTCGAGTTTGCGGGTCTTGTTGCCGCCGAAGGCGAGTCCCGAATTGACGTCCTCGCGTTTGGCCCAGACCCTGGCCCCGCCGAGGTGGTCGCTCAGTCGCGGGAGTTCGTGAACGGGGCTCGGCCCGAAGGTGAGTGGGTAGCGTTCGAAATCGGTGATGGCCATGATGTCCTCTGTTCTCAGAAGCGTTCGCTTCGGGGCGATCGCTCTCTCGCGCGATGTGTCCTGGATCGCATCCAGTGAGATGCAATATATTGCATTCTGCTGATGGTTACAATGGGTCAGAGTTCGAGTCCCATCCCGCGGGACGAGACCACCAACTCAGAGACGACCACCCACTCAGAGACAAGGTGACCGAGCGTGCCGATCCCCACGGATTCCCCCGCCCCGCAGCGCAGCCTGCTGCGCGATGACGTCTATCGGTCGATCCGCGACGCCATCGTCCGCGGCCAGCTCGCCCCGGGGGAACAGCTGCGCGATCAGGAGCTCGGCGCCTGGCTCCAAGTGTCCAGAACTCCCGTGCGCGAGGCGCTCCAACGTTTGGCGCAGGCCGGGCTCGTCGTGGCAGAGCCGGGCCGGATGACGCGCGTGGCCCCTGAGGATCCGGAGCGCATCCTCGCGGCCCGGCAGATCGCCGCTGAACTCCACGGTCTGGCGATCGACCTCGCCTTCCCAACTCTCGACGAGGCAGCTCTGAATGAGATGGGGCAGGCGAACGATCGTTTGAGTGCGGCCCTCGCAGCCGGCGACGCCGAGGCGGCGATCGCCGCCGATGATGACTTCCACGAAGTGGCCCTCACCCGATCCTCCAACCCCCTCATTCCCGATCACCTCGAGGTCGTCACCGCCACTCTGCGCCGAGCGGAGTTCCTGCACTTCGAATCGGTGAAGGGATCGGCCTCACCGGAGCAGCACACCGAGATCATCGCCGCCGTCCGCGCCGGCGAGCATGCGCAGGCCGTCGCCCTGACGAAGGCGAACTGGTCAACCATCGAAGGGGATTCGCCGCAGACGGCCTGAGTCGAACACCTTCCGACTGCGGATCCCGAATCGGCAACACCACTGCTCCTCGACGACGCCACCGTCATAGCCAATTCATTTAGTCATCTGATGACTTGTGCTAGAGTCCTCACCACGATCACCGAAGATCAAAGGACTGACGATGTCATCAATGACGAAACGCATCACAACCACCCTGCTCGCGACCGCCGCGAGCGCTGCTCTGCTGACGGGCACAGTTGCGACCCCAGGAATGGCCGCCACCGCACAGACCGCACCCGCGCATTCTGCCGCCGCTCACACCACCGGCAAGAAGGCATCGACGATACCGGCCGCCCCCTCGGCCGGCTGCGGCACCGAACAGAAGCCCGGCAACGACGAGATGACGATCTCCACGGCAGACGGGGAGCGCAGCTACCGGATCAACATTCCCCGCGACTACGAGATCGCGACTCCCCTGCCGCTCGTCCTCGGGTTCCACGGCAACGGTTCCGACGGTGCCGAATTCCAGAACTACACGGGGCTGCCGACCCTGCCCGCGATCACCGTGTTCCCGGACGGCGACCTCAATGACGGCAAACGCTCATGGCAGGGAGCCCCGTACGCCAGCGGTGCCGATGACGTCGCGTTCGTCGCCGATCTGCTCGATTCGATCGAATCCGAGCACTGCATCGACCTCAATCGGGTCTATGCCACCGGCAAGTCGAACGGCGGCGGATTCGTCTCCGTCCTCGCTTGTCACCTGCGCGATCGCTTCTCCGCATTCGCTCCCGTCGCCGGTGCCTACTATCCGCAGTCGACACAGGGCTGCGATTATTCGACGCCGACGCCGATGCTCGCGATCCACGGCACGGGTGACGCCACGATGCACTACGAGGGAGGTCACCGCCAAGGCGAGGACTACCCCGGTGTACGCGAATGGATCCAGCCCTGGGCGGGGGCCTCCGGCTGCACGAAGTCCGCTGACCGCCAGGTCGGCCGCAAGGGCGAAGATGTCGTGCGCACCCAGTGGGCACAGTGCAGCGAAGGAAAAGAAGGCGGCCGCTCACCCGGCAAGCCCGGCGGATCTGCCGCCGTCGAGCTCTACTCCGTCGCCGACGGCGGCCACGTCTGGCCAGGTGAGGTCGTCTACAGCGGCGGCGGATACGTCACGAAGGACTTCTCGGCCACCGACACCGTCTGGGAGTTCTTCCGCAGCCATCCGGGCGCAACGCATGGGCCCACCCAGAACTGACCGACCAGGGCCACCTCAAGAGTGACCGTTGACACACTCTGACCCAAAGTGATTAGATGACTTAAACACTTGAAGGAGAGCACCATGACGTCCACCGTCGGACTCGTCGAACGCCTCACTCGCGACATCGTCGACACCATCCGCACCGAAAACCTCCAACCCGGGCAGACCCTGCCCTCGGCCAAGGTCCTCGCCGCACGCTTCGAGGTCACCGTGCCCACCGTCCGAGAGGCCCTGCGCCGACTCGAAGCCACGGGCTCGGTCGAACTCAAGCACGGCTCGGGCACCTACGTCCGCGAAGCGATCAACCGCCGCATCCTCGACAACCCGCACTATGTGCCCGTCGACCTCGCAGCGGCCATCGAACTCCTCGATGCCCGCATCGCCATCGAACCCGGCATCGCCGAGCTCGCAGCGACGGTCCAGGCGGCGGATGCCGTGGCTTCCATGGAGTCCGCGCTCGACAATGCCCTCCAGGTCGAGACCGCGGTTCCGGCCGGTCACTTCCACGTCGAACTCGCTCGCGCTTCGGGCAACCGCGCTCTGCACGAGATGCTGGTGTCCCTACTGGCCATCCATTCGCGGACCCAGCAGGCGGCACGCACGAGCTACGACCGCCTGCGCGACCACGACGAACACGCGGACATCCTCGATGCGATCCGTCGCGGCGACGGCTTCGAAGCCTCCCACCGCACCCGCAAGCACCTCGAGGCGATCAAGACCGCCGTCCTCGCCGACTGGACCGACGACACCATCAAGGACGGCAGTGCCGACACCATCGCAGGACCCCAGCGATGAGCCGCCCGGTGATCTCCGAGATCCGCCCGCGTATCCGCGACTACGCCGAACTCACCTCGCTGGAGGTCGAACTCGCAAAGGACCGAAACAGCTTGCTCGTCCTTCCCGTCGGCGCCTGCGAACAGCACGGGGACGGACTTCCCCTGGGCACCGACACCATCCGCGCCGCTCACGTCGCCCGCGCCGTCGTCGACCGGCTCCGCGACAGCGCCGACGGCGGTCGGGTTCGGGCGGGCAGCGCCTTCGTCCTCCCGAGCATCGACTACGGCGTCTCCCCGCACCACCGGTTCCTGCCCGGCACGATCAACATCGGCCCGCAGCTGTTCATCGACCTCGTCTCATCCATCGTGCACCAGCTCGCCGATGCCGGATTCGACAGACTCCTCGTCATCACCGGCCACGGCGGCAACCTCGCCGCGCTCGGCGTGGTCCAGCAGTCGCTGCTGTCCACCCACCCCGACTTCGTCTTCGCCTACGCCCCGGTCTCCCCTCTGGCCACCGAGGCGACCGCCGCACTTGCCCGCACCGAGGTCAGCGGCCACTGCGGAGAGTCCGAGACCTCACAGATGCTCGCCATCGACGAATCCCTCGTCGACTCGGGCCACCTCAACCCCGGCGCCACCCGGCTCGACGATCTCGACCCGCGCGCCCGGCTCTCGCGAACGAAGTCACCGTCAACCGCGGTGACATTCGACCGCTACGCCGACAACGGCGTCCTCGGCGATCCACGCACCGCCACGGCCGCAGCCGGGGAGGACATCCTCGGCGAGGTCATCGACCGACTCGTCGCCTACTGTCAGGAGCTGCAGAAACTGTGACACCTGCTTCTCACTGACCGGCCGCCCGGCCGACACCCCACCACAGATCACCCGATTCCAGCGCCGGAATCACCGTGCCCTGGTGGACCCTGCCCGAAAATCCCGCCTGAACTCTCAGGAGCTCACGATGAAACCGACCCAGACCACCGCTACCTCGCTGACCGACGAGCAGGAGAAGCTGCCGCTGGTCATCCGCGCCCTCAACGTCATCGAAGTCGTCGGCAACAAGCTGCCGAACCCCTTCTGGCTGTTCTGGATCCTCGCGGCGATCCTCGCCGTACTCAGCCTCGTCCTCTCCCTCGCCGGCGCGGGAGTCGAGGATCCCGGCACCGGGGAATGGACCCCGGTGAAGAATCTGCTCAGCGGCAGCGGCATCGCCATGGCCGTGAGCACCGCACTCGACGCCTATCGGACCTTCCCACCGCTCATCACGATCATGGTCGTCATCATGGGTGTGGCCCTGGCCGAACGCACCGGCCTGCTCTCGACGGCGATGAAGGTCTCGATCGCCCGTGTCCCGGCCGGACTCATCGTCTTCACGGTCGCGTTCATGGGCACGATCTCCCACGTCGCCTCGGCGGCGGCCTATGTCATCCTCGTGCCGCTCGGCGGGATGGTGTTCAAGGCCGTGGGCCGCTCCCCAGTCCTCGGCGTCATCGTCGCCTACACCTCGATCGCCTCCGGTTATGATGCCAGCCCGATCCCGACTCCCAATGACGCGATCTTCGCGGGCATCACGACCGCCGCGGCGAACATCATCGACCCCGACTACATCGTCACCCCGATCGGCAACTGGTACTTCAACATCGCCAGCTCCTTCCTCCTGGCCATCGTCATCACCATCGTCACCGAGCTCGTGCTCATGAAGCGCGACAACCTCGAAGCCGACGAGGATGCCGAGCACGAAGACCTCGTCATCACCGACACGGAGCGGAAGGCTCTGCGCTGGTCGATGTTCGCCGTCATCGCCGCGATCATCGCCATCGTCGTGCTCGTCGTCCCCGAGGGAGCGCCTCTGCGCGGCGACGGACCCTTCGGCGAGTCCCCTTTCCTCACCGGAATCGCGTTCCTCATCGCTCTGCTCTTCGGCATCGGCGGCATCGTCTACGGCTTCCGCGAGGGCACGATCGAGACCTGGTCCGACGTGCCGAAGCTCATGGGGCAGGGCCTCGCATCGATCGCCGGGGTCCTCGTCCTCTTCTTCGCCATCGCCCAGTTCCTCGAGTACTTCGAGTGGACGAACATCGGCATGCTCGTCTCGGTGTCCGTGTCCGAACTCTTCACCGGCCTCGGCCTGCCGACCTGGGTGGTGTTCATCCTCGTCCTGCTCGTGCTCTCCGTCGTCAACGTGCTCATCACCTCCGGCTCGGCGATGTGGGCGATCATGGCTCCGGTCATCGTGCCGCTGCTCATGCTGCTCGAGGTGCCGCCGGAGACCTCCCAGGCGATCTTCCGCATCGCCGACTCGGGATCGACGGCCATCACCCCGATGAGTCCGTACTTCATCCTCGCGCTCGGCTTCATGCAGAAGTATCAGAAGAACGCCGGCATCGGCACGCTCGCCTCGCACACGCTGCCGTTGGCCGTGTGCATGACGATCAGCTGGAGCCTGCTGTTCTTCCTGTGGTGGGGTCTGGGCATTCCGCTCGGTCCCGATGCCCCGGTGCGCTGAGAGCGTCGACTCCGGTACCCCACGCTGAGGTGTGAAAGCTGAGTTTTGAAAGTTTTGTTCACACCCGTCCCGGGCCGGTTCCCATCATCCGGGCGCGAGTTTCAGTGCCATCGGGTGCGGGCTCGACCATCGCCTCGGAAATCCCAAGCACATCGCCTGATCTGGGAAGACGCCATGTCATCCGATCTGACAGGTCGGCTTTGCCCACCGGTGCGCGGCCACCCGAGCTCTGCCCCGCGAGGATGCCGTCGGCAAAATCTGTTGACGCTCAAACTTCACCCGCGATACCGTCGGGTAACACCCCGTAGTAACTTACATCACACGCTGATGCCGACCGTGCTGTCGGTGGTCAAGGAGGATCAATGAAGTTCCGCAACCCCAGCCTCATCCGCAGGCTCGTCTCATCTCACGCCGGTCGCATCGCCATGGTCGCGATTCCCACAGGCGTCGTCTCAGCGATGCTCATGGGCGGGGTGGCCCAGGGTGCAGTCCCGGTCTCATTCGCCATCTCGGGCACACAGTTCAAGATCTCGTCGTCGCAGCTCGAGGGAACCGGCTTCTCCCAGTACAGCGGAGTCGCCAAGGACGCCGAGGGCGGCAAGCACGCCGTCGTCACCGCGAACATCAAGGATGCGACCCTGGAGAACCTCTGCCAGTCGGCCGTCCAGGAGACTCCTCTGGGCAAGGTGGGCATCCTCATCAAGGCAGGCGGAAAGGGCACCCCCGCCTCGGCGAAGGATCTGCAGATCGGCATGACAGGCCTCAAGGGAGACGCGGAGTTCGAGAACATCCGCATCGGCGTCGATGCCTCCGACGTCAACACGAAGGCCAAGGGAAGCAAGGGCGACTTCGCCCAGGACTCCGACACCATCTCCATCAAGGACCTCAAGCAGGACTCCTGGTCGACCACGGCCTCGGTCTTCACGCTCAAGGACATGTCGCTGAAGCTCACCGACGGATCTGAGCAGTGCGACTGATGAGGGACTCAGCAGCCAACGGGCAGCCGACCGATGAACGGGAGGCCGCCGAACAGGAGGCAACCGTGCAGAAGTCGAGCCTGCTTGCGCTGTCCCGTCGGAGTCGACGCGCCGAAGAGCAGAGCGGCTGCTCCGAATCCGGCGTCGAGACGGCAGAATTCGCCGTCCCGGCGCCGGAGGCGGGGAACGCTGACACCAGCGAGGAAGTGCAGATGAGCGACGATGCCGAGAAGCGTCAGGGATTCAAGCACTGGCGTCGGCAGCGCCCCTTCATCGGAGGTGTCATGGCCGTCCTCGGGGGAATCGAACTGTTCTTCTCCGGCCAGCTGGACCTCGGCAATATGCAGATCCAGTTCGGCATCGAGGGGCTGCAGGCGACGGTCATTCCGATCGCCATCGTCGTCCTCGCTCTGCTGTCGATCTTCCGGCCGACGCACCATGTGTTCTACGGGATCATCGGCCTCGTCCTCGCAGTCTATTCACTCATCGGAGTGAACCTCGGCGGGTTCATCATCGGAATGCTGCTGTCCACCATCGGTGCGATCCTCGTGGTCGCATGGATGGGACCGCGCGGGCCGAAGGAGTCCGAAGCCGCTGAGGGGGAGACTGCATGAGGATGCCCAGCCGCCGCACGGCCTCACTCCTGGCGGCAGCTGTCCTGATCCTCCCGACGACGCTCGGGGCGGGATCGGTTGCAGCCGCCCACTCGTCGCCGCTGTGCTCGCTCGTGGGCACCTGTGATGACGATGATTCCGCCAAGTCAGGGGACCAGGACCCCGCGCCTGCGGGAAGTCTGTCGCCCGGAATGCCGGTGAAGCCCAGTGATCCGCCGACCGCGGATCCTTCGGTGCCCGCACCGGATCCCACGGAGGAACCGACCGAGGACCCGACTGAGGAACCGTCCGACGAACCTACGGACCCGGGTGGTCTGGGACTCGATGAGCCCAGCGACGACCCGACCGAGGATGAAGACTCGGAAGAGGGCAACGGCGAGTTCCCGGCCGATGCGCAGATGGATGAGAACGCTCCGGTCTTCACGAAGACCCCGGCCGCCATGGGCTCCGAGGGCCTGTCGTTCAAAGGCCTCAAGGGAATCTCGTTCGTCTCGGTGCCGATCTCCGGCGGCGACAGCATGGTCGTGCTGAAGATCCAAGCCGAGGAGATCAAGATCACCGGCTTCTCACTCACCGTGAAACCGCCCGAGGAACACGAAGGGCTGGTGACGACGGCCGACACGATGACGCTCAGTGGCGATGTCACTGTCTACATCGGGTCGATCACCGCCACGACGAAGGACGGAAAGTCGCTGACCATCGGGCCGGAGACCCCTCCGCCCATGGACGACGTCGAACCCGGGCTGCTGCGCGTGACGATGGGGCTCGTCGGCTCCACCGCCGATTCCATCTCCTACTCCAACACCGATCAGAAGCTCAAGAAGGCCGAAGACTGACCTGCCCCCACCGAGGCGGTCCTCCTTCACCGTGGAGAGGGACCACCCGATGGGGTCGGGCTCAGCCCAGACGGAAGGGCCCGAAGGCCGCGGACTCAGTCCGCGGCCTTCTTGCGTTCCTGCTTCTTCCGACGCAGGGTGTCCCGCACCTCGCGCAGCTTGTCGCGTTTGCGCCTGCGTCCCGCCTCGGCAGCCCTGATCTGCTCCGGTGTGGGTTCGTGATCGCCCATTCCGACTTGGAGTTCGACAGGGGTGATCTCCTTCATCACACCGGCGTCGATCTTCTTACGCAGCCGCAGGATCTCGAGGCGGAGGATGCGGGCAAGGAAGTAGATGCCGAGCAGGTTCGGGAAGGCCATGAGGAAGAAGATCGCGTCGGAGAAGGCGATGACCGAGTCCAGCGACATCGAGGCGCCGACGACGACGGCGAGGATCCAGAAGATCTGGTAGGCCTTGTCTGCGGCCTTCGAGTTCTTCGTCAGGTAACCCAGCGCCTGCTGCCCGTAGTAGCCGTAGGCGAGGATCGTCGAGAAGGCGAAGAGCACGACGGCGATCGTGAGCAGGTAGGGGAACCAGCTCGACACCTCACCGAAGGCCTGCGCGGTCAGGCCGATTCCGTCCTCGGTGCTTTCGGTGTAGAGACCGGTGGTGATGATGGCCAGCGAGGTCAGGGTGCAGATGATGACGGAGTCGATGAGCGGCTCCCACATCGCCACGAATCCTTCGGTGGCCGGCTTCGTCGTCTTCGAGGCGGCGTGGGCCATGCCTGCCGAGCCGATTCCGGCGGCGTTGGAGAACAGCGCACGCTGGATGCCGACGATCGCCACACCCACGGCGCCACCGGCGACTCCGCTGGAGCTGAAGGCTCCGGTGAACATGAGTGCGAAGGCGTGTGGGATCTGCCCGGCGTTGAGGATGAGGATGACGATGATCGAGACGAAGTAGAGGATCGCCATGAGCGGAGTCAGCCTCGACGTCCACTGTCCGATCTTCTTGATCCCGCCGAGGATGACCAGGGCGGTGAGCGCAGCGATGATCGCGCCGATGAGCCAGAGCTTGTCGGCGAAGAAGCTGTCGTCGCTGCCGGTGGCCTGAACGATGATCGCGGCCGCCTGGTTCGCCTGGAACAAGTTGCCGGCGCCGATGACGCCGAGCACGGCAGTGAGAGCATAGAACCCGGCGAGGAACTTCCCGAGCTTGGGCCGACCGACCTCGGCCAGCCCGGCCCGCAGGTAGTACATGGGACCGCCGGAGACGGTGCCGTCCTCGTTGATCTGCCGGTATTTCACGCCGAGGGTCGCCTCGGCCATCTTCACGGTCATGGCGAAGAAGCCGAAGATGATGATCCACAGGGCGGCACCGGGGCCGCCGATGGTGATCGCCACGGCCACGCCTGCGATATTGCCCAACCCGACGGTGCCCGAGAGCTCGGTGGCGAGCGCTTGGAAGCTCGAGACCTGGCCCGGGTCGGTCTTGCGGGTGAAGCGACCGCGGATGATGTCGACGGAGTAGCGGAGGCCGGTGAGCGGCTGGAAGCGGAGGTAGACGGTGAGGAAAACGGCTGCAGCCATGAGCCAGACGACGATGAGCGGGATGCCGATCGAGCCGATCTGGAGCTCGAAGAAGACGATGCTGCTGAAGGCCTGTGCCGCGGGACCGAGGAAGGATTCGATGGCCTCGTCGACGCCGGCGGCGGCGAGGTCGGCCTCGGTGGCGGCCTGGGCGAGATGTTCGGTTAGTGAAGTCATATCTGCGGGCGCGAAGTTGCGTTTCGTCCGGAGGATTGGTCCGGGACCGGCACCCGTGATCAACGTAACAATCGCCGGACTGATTTTCAGCTTTCGCTCAGATAAAGCGCCTTGTTCACATGCTTCTCACATGCTGAAGGGCTCATCTGGCCTGGACGCCTCGGCCGCACGTCGGCCTTCGAGAAATGCGACGAACGACCGAGCCAGCCGCTTCCCGTTGTCGACGAGTGCGGAATCGTGAGCCTCGACCTCGGCGATGATCGAGTCCTCGGTCTTGCCGGCCGGCAGGGCCAGGTCGTTGCCGTTCAGCCACCGGGAGATCTGCGTGGCATCGGTTTCCGGATGGAACTGGGTGCCCCACGCGAATTCGCCGAGGCGGAAGGCCTGGACCGGGGCATCGGAGCCGGTGATGAGGAGTTCGGCTCCGGTCGGCAGCGCCATCTCCTCCTGGTGGAAGAGCACGGACGGCAGCGACTCTCCTTCAGTCGACCCAGCACCGGTTGACCCTCCGCCGGCCAGTGGGCCGAACACAGGGTCGGATTCCCCCACCGAGGTGGCACCCAGTTCGTAGATCCCGATCTGCGGGTGCGCCCGCCGGATGATCGGAGCATCGCCTGTCACGGCAAGCATCTCCCCGCCGAGGCAGATGTTGAGGCTCGGGAACTCCCCGCCGATCGACCGGCGAAGCAGGTCACGGACCTCGGGGAACCAGGGGTTCTCGGCGTCCTCGGTGGGTCCTGCGGACCCGCCGAGGACGATGAGGGCGTCGAACGCACCGAGCTCCGGGATCACCTCGCCGAGGTAGGGCCGGGTCACCACCACCTCGGCGCCGGCTTCTTCCAGCCACTTCCCGAACCGCTCGGGCCCGGTACCGCGTTCGTGCTCGATGGCGAGGATGCGCACCCGGCGCTGGGACTCACTGCTCATGGCACCATTGTCACTCGACGGACGGGTCACCGATATCGGGCCCGAGCCCCGCCTCGGCGGTGAGCTCACTCCGCGGTGACGTAGGCCGATGAGATTCCTCCATCGACGGTGAAGGACGAGGCGTTGACGAAAGAGGAGTCATCGCTGGCGAGGAAGGCCACGGCGGCGGCGATCTCCTCGGGTTCGGCGAACCGTCCTCCGGGACAGTGGACAAGCCTGCGCTGCGCCTGCTCCGGGTCCGAGGCGAAGAGCTCACGCAGCAGCGGTGTGTTCACCGGCCCTGGGCACAGGGCGTTGACCCGGATGCCGTCCTTCGCGAACTGGACTCCGAGCTCACGGCTCATCGACAGCACCCCGCCCTTCGACGCCGAGTACGAGATCTGAGAGGTCGCCGCGCCCATCAGTGCGACGAAGGAGGCCGTATTGATGACCGACCCCGAGCCCTGCTTGACCATCTGCTCGAGCGCGTACTTGCTGCACAGGTACACGGACGTGAGATTCACCGTCTGCACCTTCGACCAGGCGGCGATGTCAGTGGTGAGGATCGAGTTGTCATCGGTCGGATTGATGCCGGCGTTGTTGAAGGCGACGTCGACGCGACCGTAGTGCTCGACGGTGCGCGCGAAGAGGTTCTTCACATCCTCCTCGTCGGCGACGTTGACGCGGACGAAGAGCCCGCCGAGCTCATCGGCGACCTCCGGTCCACGCACCTCGTCGAGATCGCCGATGACGACCTTCGCACCTTCTTCGGTCAACCGGCGGGCGCTGGCCAGTCCGATGCCTGAGGCTCCGCCGGTGATGACGCAGATCTTGTCTGTCAGTCGTGTTGCTGCAGTGGTCATGATTCTCCTGATGTCGTGATGGGTGTGTTGAGAGGGATGAAGTCAGCGCGCCGATGCCGCCGGCGAGGTCAACCCGCCGGCCTGGTCGCGAAGAAGACGTTCTTGACCTCGGTGAATGCGGACACCGCGTCGGGACCGAGTTCGCGGCCGAGTCCCGACTGCTTGAACCCGCCGAAGGGTGTCGAATAGCGGACCGATGCGTGCGAATTCACCGACAGATTGCCGGCCTCGACGCCGCGGGATACCCGCATCGCCCGGTCGAGATCGTTCGTCCAGATCGAGCCGGAGAGTCCGTATTCGGTGTCGTTGGCGATGCGCAGGGCATCCGCTTCGGTGTCGAAGGGGACGACAGAGAGAACGGGGCCGAAGATCTCCTCCCGGAAGTCCGCGGCTGCCGTGTCCGGCGGGGTGAGCACCGTCGGCGGAAACCAGAAGCCCGGGCCGGCGGGCGCAGAGCCGGTAAAGGCCACCTCGGCGGCAGCCACATAGCCAGCGACCTTATCCCGGTGCGCTGCGGTCACCAGCGGACCCATGTCCGTGTCCTCGCGGCTCGGGTCCGCACAGGCGAAGGACCCGACGGAGGATTCGAGTGCGGCCATGAAGTCGTCGTAGATCCCGCGCTGGACGAGCAGCCTGGATCGGGAGCAGCAGTCCTGGCCGGAGTTGTCGAAGACACCGCCCGGGGCGGCGGCTGCGGCATCGGCGACATCGGCGTCGTCGAAGACGATGTTCGCGTTCTTCCCGCCGAGTTCGAGAGTGAGGTTCTTCACCTGCGCTGCACAGCCGGCCATGATCCGCTTGCCCACCTCGGTGGATCCGGTGAACACGACCTTGCGCACAGCCTGGTGGGTGACGAAGCGCTCCCCGACGATCGATCCCTTGCCGGGGATGATCTGCAGAACGCCCTCGGGCAGGCCTGCTTCGATGGCGAGCTCGCCGATGCGGATCGCGGTCAGCGGCGTGATCTCGGCGGGTTTGAGAACCACGGTGTTCCCGGCTGCCAGGGCAGGAGCGAAGCCCCACCCGGCGATCGGCATCGGAAAGTTCCAGGGGACGATGACGCCGACGACGCCGAGCGGTTCGGCGAAGGTGATGTTCACTCCCCCATCGACAGGGATCTGCCGCCCGAAGAGCCTCTCCGGCACCGCCGCATAGTATTCGAGGACATCGCGGACGTTGCCGGCCTCCCATCGGGCGTTCCCGATCGTGTGTCCGGCGTTGGCGACCTCAAGCCGCGCGAGCTCTTCGTTGGCCGCGTCGACTTTGTCGGCAAAGCGCCGCAGGAGCCTCGCGCGATCGGCGGGAGCGACGGCACGCCAGGTCTCAAAGGCACGCGCCGCCTTCTCGATCGCCCGGTCCGTCTGTTCGATGTCGGCGAGTTCGATGTCGGCGATCGGCTCTTCCGTCGCCGGGTTGATGACCGTGTAAGTGCTCAATTCGGTGCTCTCCTTGTTCCTCTGCCTGTCACGTGTCGTCGTGCTGCTTGAACGAGGGCACGGACGACTCGGTCGTCATCGGGGTCGTGTTCTGGATGCCATTGGACGGCGAAGAGCCATCCCCCGTCAGCCGGATCTCCTGTCTGATTCACAGCCGGGTCCGGTTCGATGGTCTCGACGAGTCCCTCGGGACTGCGTCCGGTCGCCCGCAGACCTGCGCCGAGGCGGTCGATCCCCTGATGGTGATAGCAGGGTGCGATGGTCGCTTCGCCGAGGATCTCCCTGGCCAGTGACCCGGCTTCCGTGGTTACCGTGACCTCGCCGTAGACGCCGGGTGCCGGCTGATAGTCGGTATGTCCGAGCGACTCCGGCAGATGCTGGATCAGGGTTCCTCCGTCGGCGACGTTGATAACCTGCATCCCACGGCAGATGCCGAGCACAGGCAGGCTGCGCTGCCGCGCGGCCGCCAGGAGCATCATCTCGCTCGAGTCGCGGAACGGATGGGACACGGTCGCCTCGTGCGGATCCTGACCGTACTCCTCCGCGCCGACATCGGCGCCCCCGGCGAGCAGGAGACCATCAACGCGGTCGAGGATGGCCGGGGTCATGCCGTGGGGCGGCAGGAGCACGGGGATCCCGCCGCTCGCGGCGACCATGCGCACATAGTCGCCCGGGATGAGCGCTGCCTCGGTGTCCCAGACGCCCCACTGGGCTCGCTGCATATAGCAGCTGATGGCGATGACGGGGTCAGAGTCGTTCGAAGCCACGGAGCCTCTCCCAGTCGGTGACAGTCGCGTTGTAGGCCTCGAGTTCGATGTCGGCCGCATGGACGTAGTGGCGGACGACATAGTCGCCGAACGCATCCTCGGCGATCTGCGAATCCTCCAACCGGTCGCGGGCACCCTGGAGTGTGGTGGGCAGTCGGGAGGCACCTGCGGTGTAGGCGTTGCCTTCCGTGATCGCGGGCAGTTCGAGGCCCTTTTCGATCCCGTGGAGTCCCGCCGCGATGAGAGCCGCGGTGGCGAGGTACGGGTTGAGATCGGCCCCGCCGACCCGGCATTCCACGCGCAGGGAGGGCCCCGAGCCGACGACGCGGAAGGCGCAGGTGCGGTTGTCGAAGCCCCAGGCGACCGCGGTCGGGGCGAACGAACCTTCGACGAAGCGCTTGTAGGAGTTGATATTCGGTGCGAAGAAGTACGTGAAGTCCTCGATGCAGGCGAGCTGCCCGGCGATGAACCGCTCCATGAGAGTGGAGAACCCGTGCTCGCGGTCTCCGGCCATGACCATGTCGCCGTCAGTCGAACGGAAACTCAGGTGAATGTGGCATGAGGAGCCTTCCTTCTGGTCGTACTTGGCCATGAAAGTGATCGACTTCCCGTGCTGGGCCGCGATCTCCTTCGCTCCGTTCTTGTACACCGCATGGTCGTCGCAGGCCTTGAGCGCGGGCTGGTAGCGGAACGTGATCTCATGCTGGCCGAAGTTGCATTCGCCCTTCGCCCCTTCGACGAAGAGCCCTGCGCCGGCCATCGAATTGCGGATATCGCGCAGCAGCGGTTCAACCCGGGCGGTGCCGAGGAGGGAGTAGTCGACGTTGTACTGGTTCGAGGGCGTGACCTCGGTGTACTTCGAGGCGAAGGCCTCCTCATAGCTCGAATCGAAGGTGATGAACTCGAGTTCGGTGCCGACATGGGCACTCAGCCCATGGTCGGCAAGGCGGGCGAGCTGGCGCTTGAGGATCTGACGTGGGGAAGGCGCCACCTCGGCGCCGGTGGTCGTCAGGAGGTCGCAGTTGACCATCGCGCTTCCCGGTTGCCAGGGCAGGAGGCGCAGGGTCGCGAGGTCGGGCTTCATCACCATGTCGCCGTAGCCGGTCTCCCAGGACGAGACCTCGTAGCCGTCGACGGTGTCCATGTCGACGTCGACGGCGAGCAGGTAGTTGCAGCATTCGGAGCCGTGGTCCATGACGTCTTCGAGGAAGAACTGCACGCCGAGCCTCTTGCCCTGCAGGCGACCCATGTGATCGGTGATGGCCACAACCACGGTGTCGATCGTGCCCGCGGCGGCGAGCCGGCGGAGCTCGTCGACGGTGAGTGGTTCGGCCTGGATCGACCCGTGGGAGGTTCTCTGCGGCGAGGTGGGCGAAGTGGGTACCGGAATCTCGGTCATGCGTCGGTCCTTTGCTGGAAGGGGTGGGATGGTGGGCGGTGCACGGTGGGTCTCACGGACTATTTGAGGTCTTTCTCGGCGGCTTCGATCTGTGCGAACTCCTCTTCCGGGGCGCTCGCGACCAGGTGGTGGCGGGAGTAGAACCAGAAGTAGGCGAGCGCGATGAGGAAGACTCCGGCGGCGATTCCGGCGGCGAGGATGTCGACGAAGAAGGTGGCGACGACAGCCACTGAGGCGAGCACGAGGGCGGTCGAGGTGGTCACGACGCCGCCGGGGGTGCGGTACCCGCGGGGCAGGTCGGGTTCCTTGAAGCGCAGGCGGATGTGGGAGAGGTTGAGCAGGACATAGGAGACCGTCGCCCCGAATACTGCGACGTTGAGGAGGACTCCCCCGTTGCCGTCGACGGCGATCGCCAGGATGAAGCCGATCGTGCCGGGGACGATGAGGGCGAGGACCGGAGTCTTGCGCTTGCCCGTCAGGGACAGCCACTTGGGCAGGTAGCCGGCGCGTGAGAGCGCGAAGAGCTGACGTGAGTAGGCGAAGATGATCGAGAAGAAGCTCGCGATGAGTCCGGCCAGACCCGCCCAGTTGACGAAAGTCGCCATCACCGAATTCTCACCGTAGATCGTGCGCAGCGCCTCGGGCAGCGGATTGTCCGAGGCCCCCATCGCCGAGGCGCCTGCGATGCCGGGGACGAGGAGGAGCATGAGTGCGCCGAAGACGACGAGGACGGCCATGGCGGTGATGATTCCGCGCGGCATGTCCTTCTTCGGGTTCGCCGATTCCTCGGCGGCCAGCGGCACCCCTTCGACAGCGAGGAAGAACCAGATTCCGAAGACGAGGGAGGCGAGTAGGCCGGAGATGCCCATCGGCATGAATGCCGATGCCCCGAGGGCGCCGGTGGGCTCGATGTCGAAGAGGTTGCTCGCATCGAAGTGGCCGACGGCGGTGACGACGAAGACGACGAGAGCGATGACTGCGACGGCGGTGATGACGAACATCAGCCTCAGCGCCTCGCCGACGCCCCACAGGTGGATCCCGATGAAGATCGCGTAAGCGGCTAGGTAGATCGTCCAGGTCGGCACCGATTCGGGCAGAATGCCCAGCGCCTGGACGTAGCCGGCGATGAAAGTCGAGATCGCGGCCGGAGCCATCGTGTACTCGATGAGGATCGCCATGCCGGTGGCGAATCCGCCCAGCGGGCCGAGCGCCCGTCTGGCAAAGCCGTAGCCGGCGCCAGCGGTCGGCAGAGTGGAGGAGAGTTCGGCGAGGCCGAAGACCATGCACACATACATGAGTCCCATGAGGAGGAAGGCGATGAGCAGGCCGCCCCAGCCGCCTTCGGCCAACCCGAGGTTCCAGCCGGAGAAGTCTCCGGAGATGACGTAGGCGACGCCGAGTCCCGCGAGGAGGATCCAGCCGGCCGCGCCCTTCTTCAGCTGTCGCTTCTCGAGGTAGTGCTCATCGACATTGCCGTATTCGATGTTCTTGCTCATGGCTGCCCCTCGGGGTTCTCGTGACTGTCGAGCTCGTCGTGGTCAAACGGACATCCAATGGATCATTACCAGACCATTAGACTCTGACGAATGTAATCTGCCTCACAGAGACCTGTCAAGGATTTTCCGCGAGAGTGGCAGAATCGACGAAGATGAGTTGAGTTGCGAGACCAGGAGAGGAGGCAGACTTGGACGAAGCAGAAGAGCCGGGCAGCCCAGGGACCGCGGGCAGCCAACCCCGCCCGGGAGGCCAGCATGCGCGCGGCGGAAATGTGTTCGAACATACAATTGCGGAGCTTCTGCGGGCGATCCGTCTCGGCAAGTACCTCGTCGGCGACAAACTGCCGGCCGAGCGCGAACTCGCCGCCCAGGTCCGGGTCTCGCGGGCGACCTTGCGGCAGGCGCTCATCGAGCTTCAGACTGCGGGCATCGTCACGTCCCGTCGCGGTCGCTACGGCGGCACCTTTGTGACCCGACTGCCGTCCGCCGACACCGATGAGCGGATCGACCCCGGCGAGCTCGATGATGCCGTCCGGTTTCGCTTGGTTCTCGAGACAGCTGCGGCCCGCATCGTCGCCGAGCGAGACCTCTCCCCGAACGAGGTCGCTGCCTTGACGGCAGCGGAGACGGATTGCCGTACGGTGTTCGACTCCGCCGAACAGTTCCGCGTGCTCGATGCCAGATTCCACCTCATGATCGCCGAACTCACGCACATGCCATCACTCATCTCCGCCTCGGCAAGCACTCGCGATCGGGTCAACGCCCTGCTCGATCGGATCCCATTCATCCATACGAACGTCGAACACTCCTGCGATCAGCACCGAGAGATCGTCGACGCAATACTCGCCTCGGACCCTGATCGTGCCGCCGATCTCGCCTCACAGCATGCGGAAGGCACTGAGAAGCTGCTGCGCGGATTCCTCGAACAGAGGTGAGACCAGCGACGAATGCTCTTGAACCTGACACCGTGACAGGTGGTGGACTGTCGATGACGGCAACGAGGAGAGCACGTGAGGATCGGTGAATTCGCGCAGCTGGGGCAGGTATCGGTGCGCATGCTCCGCCACTATGAGTCCGTGGATCTGTTGGCTCCTGATTCGGTCGACCCGTTCACCGGACACCGCAGCTATACGGTGGCGCAGCTGCCGCGCCTCAACAGAATCATGGCGCTCATTGAAGGGACTGACATGAACCACCCGGACTGCATCATCAAAGAACTGCCTGCCGAGAGAGTCCTCGGACAGACGGTCGTTCTCGGTGAGCCCCCATTCGACACTTCCGAGATCGGACCGCTGTTCGGCAGTGTTGCCGACCGCCTCGCCGAGGCGGGGATTCGACACGCAGCCGGCGTCGGAATCTATTCCGACGCCGGGCACGGAACCGAGGTCACCTGCGGCTATCGCACGGAGTCAGCTCAGGAGATTGAGAGTCTGCAGGTCACAGAGCTGAAGTCGTGCACTGCGGCGACTCTCATCCACGAGGGGTCGATGAGCCGCATCGGCGCCAGCTGGCAGCACCTCTCCGAGTGGTGAATCAGTCAGGGATATTCCCTGACCGGCCCGTGCCGCGAGGTCTACCTCGAGACCGGTGACGACAACACCGCTGACAACTCCGACCAAGCTGGATGGATCGTCGAGCTCCAGCAGCCGATCATCGTGTGACAGCGACGCTGCGGAACCGCCTCGGCGACGGTGTCCCGGTCAGCGCGACAGCGACGTCGCCTCCGCACCTGCGGATACGGCGACGTCGGCCGCACCCTTGTCGGCCACGCCCCTCTTCCGCAGGGCGAGGAAGAACAGGACGAGGCTGACGGACAGGGCGATGTGGCCGAGGCCGGCGATTCCGGCGATCATGGCATTCGACTCTTCACCGAGGACGGTGAGCGAGCCGTGCCAGACCATCATCGACGCAGTGAGGACCACGCCGATGTTGTAGAGCCAGAAGAACCACGAGAACAGCTTCGAGCCGGAGAGCCCGAACACCTTGTCGAGGGCGAGGATGATGAGGAGGACGATGAAGCCGAGCGTGAGCAGGTGCGTGTGGACGAGCCCGAGCTGCGTGAACTCACCGGAGGGGAAGTCGTTGGCCTTGGTGAACTCGCGGTAGAACAGTCCCGA
Organism: Brevibacterium sp. VCM10; assembly: GCF_000583215.1. NCBI lineage: Bacteria > Bacillati > Actinomycetota > Actinomycetes > Micrococcales > Brevibacteriaceae > Brevibacterium > Brevibacterium sp. VCM10. Next base: position 44,149 of record NZ_JAJB01000014.1, on the reverse strand, counting down.
GAGGACACCGATGATCATGTACGTGAACGCTGCGTTGAATATCTTCTTCATGCTTCCACTTCATCAGCGCGCGGGCGCGGTTTCCTGACCCACAGGATTGAACTCCATCCCCAACTTTCGATTGATGTTCCCTCACACAGGGTCGTGAGGGCCCGAAAATCGGCTCCGGAGCCGACAATCCCGCTAGCCTGGTGGCATGGCCCTGGAGAACCTGCTTGCGAAGATCGACCGCCTCGCCGGCGGCAGGAAGGCCGGCATCGTCGTGCCCTCGGGCGGCCTCGAACAACCGAAGACGAAACGCGCCTTCGCGTGGATCACCTGGCTGCTCGTCTTCGAACTCGTGCTCGGCTTCGGTGCCGTGGTCTACGCAGTGCTCATCGCCCGGGCCGGCGAACCGGTGCCGTTCGCCGTGTGGATGCGCACCCTCGTCGTCCTCGGCATGACCGTGACTCTCTTCTACTTCTTCTGGCGCGCAACCAAGGGCTTCTATTGGGGGTACCAGCGCCTGCGCCTGTTCACCCAGATCTTCCCCGTCATCACCCTCGTCATGGCCGCGATCCCCGGCCTCTATCCGGTCTGGATGATCACCGAGCAGATCGTGTTCAGCCTGGTCATGATCGGCGTCGGCGACTTCCTCACCGGCGACCACCTGCGCGAGGTGTTCCGCAGACCTCAGGACTGAGGGACCGCCGAGGAGGCCGCCTCCTCCCGCTCAGCCGCCGCGGACCTCACCCCGCGACGAGGCGGCGCGCCTCCTCCTGATGCGCGGCGATGAGGGCCTCCTTGTCGAGCGCGTGCCCGTCCGCGCCGATGGCGTGGCCGTCGACGACCCTCCACTGACCGCCGACCATCACGCGGTCCGCCTTCTCCGCACCGCAGAGGACGAGCGCGGGGATCGGGTCGTGCGAACCGGAGAATGCGAGGCCGTCGAGGCGGAACATCGCGAGGTCGGCCCGCTTGCCGACGGCGATGGTGCCGAGGTCGTCGCGGCCGAGTGCCGCCGCCGATCCCTTCGTCGCCCAGTCGAGGACGCGATCGCAGGTGACCGCCTCGGCGCCGTAGCGCAGGCGTTGGATGTAGAGGGCCTGCCGGACCTCACGGATGAGGTTCGAGGCGTCGTTCGACGCGGATCCGTCGACGCCGAGTCCGACGTTGACCCCGGCATCCTCGAGTTCGACGGCGCGAGCGATGCCCGAGGCCAGCCGCATGTTCGAGGTCGGACAGTGGGCAACGGAGACCCCGGCCGCGCCGAGGCGGCCGACCTCCGAATCGTCGAAGTGCACACCGTGCGCCAACCAGGTCCGCTCCCCCAGCCAGCCGACGGATTCGAGGTAGTCGACGGTGCGCAGGCCGAATGTCTCGCGGCAGAAGTCCTCTTCGTCGATGGTCTCGGCCAGGTGGGTGTGAAGGCGGACATCGAGTTCGGCAGCGAGTGCGGCGGACTCGCGCATGAGCTCGGTGGTCACGGAGAACGGCGAGCAGGGAGCGAAGCCGATCTGGATCTGAGCGCCGGGCCCTCGCTGATGGTAGGTCTCGACGAGTCGGCGGTAATCGTCGAGGATGACTTCCGAATCCTGGACGGTCTGCTGCGGGGGCAGTCCGCCGTCCTCCTCGCCCAGGGACATCGATCCGCGGGTGAGCATGGCACGCATGCCGAGTCTCCGGACGACGTCGACTTGGATGTCGATGGCCTCATCCATGCCGGTGGGGAACAGGTAGTGGTGGTCGGCCGCGGTCGTGCAGCCGGATTCGAGGAGTTCGGCCATCGCCACGGTCGTGGCGAGTTCGAGCGCACGCGGGGTCAGCCTGGCCCACACCGGGTAGAGGTTATGCAGCCACCCGAACAGCGGCAGGTCGGCGACGGGCGCCCACGCACGGGTCAGCGTCTGATAGAAGTGGTGATGCGTATTGATCAGACCCGGTGTGATGACGTGCGCGGAGGCGTCGATGATGTCGAGGTCGGTCGCGTCACCAGCGGTCACGCCGGCACTGGGGGTCCCTTCGGCGCCGCATGTCGCGGGTTCGCCCCCAGCGGGGACGAGTTCGATGATGGTCCCGGTGGCCCGATCGACGACGATTCCCCGCGCGGCCCGGTTCGGATCGACACCGGCGCCGAGGTGGACGGCCAGCGGATCGCGCAGCCACAGTCGGTCTGTCGGAGGGTTCTCGCCAGAAGGTGTGCCGGTTCCATTGCTGTCGATCATCGCGTCGCCTTTCACTCTTGAACCGTGCGCGTCGAGCGCGCACCATTGGTCAGTGGCGACAGAACTGGGGCCGACGCCACCAGCTCAGGTTTTCCGGCGTCTGCTGCTCCGCCGGTCGGTATCCCATCGGGGGTCCCCGACTGTACCCACTGGTCGGTGAAGCGGTACGATAGCTCAAGATCATCGAACTGAGCGAACGATCAGTAGATTGTCGAGGGATGAGTACACGACTGCCGTGAACTCTAGCATGTGCCACGGGTCACTAAAATGGCTTGCGGGCCAAATGGTATTCCTTTAGAGTTTTACGATAAGGAAATTTCCTTTCGCATAACGGAATTATGCAACCGATCCCTCGGTCGAATCGATGCCTGCTCGCACGCCAAACCGGCCACTGAGGTCGGTCAGTCACAGTGAGGTCTTCGCCCCGAGGACGTACTCAATGGAGAGATAAATGTCGGTATCCCATCAATCACCCAGCGGCGACCGCAAGACCGCGGTCAAAGGCAAGCAGGCCCGCCCGGAGGACGAACGGCTTTCCGTCGGCAGCTCCTTCGCCTACGGGTTGCAGCACGTGCTCACCATGTACGGCGGAATCATCGCGGTCCCCCTCATCATCGGCAATGCGGCCGGCCTCGACGGCAACGGCATCAGCCTCCTTATCGCCTCCTGTCTGTTCATGGGCGGTCTGGCCACAATCCTGCAGTCGGTCGGTGTGCCGTTCTTCGGCTCGCAGCTGCCGCTGGTTCAGGGTGTCTCGTTCGCCGGCGTCGCGACGATGACGTCCATTCTGGCCGGCGGCGGAGGCCTGCCTGCGGTGTTCGGGTCAGTCCTGGTCGCCTCGGTGATCGGACTGATCGTGGCCCCGGCATTTGCGCTCATCGTGAAGTTCTTCCCGCCGGTCGTCACCGGCACCGTCATCACCACGATCGGTCTGTCACTCATGCCGGTCGCCGCGGGTTGGGCCATGGGCGGGGACGCCGAGGCCGCTGACTACGGCAGCATGCGCAATATCCTCATCGCCGTGGCCACGCTGGCCATCGTTCTCATTCTCAGCCGAATTCCCGTCGCTGCGATCTCGCAGCTGTCGATTCTGCTGGCCATCGTGCTCGGCACCATCGGATGCCTGATCTTCGGGTGGGCGGACTTCTCCCATGTGCTCGATCGAGGCGTCTTCGCCTTCCCTGAGCCGTTCGCCTTCGGCATGCCGACATTCTCGGCTGCCGCGATCATTTCGATGTTCATCGTCATCATCGTCACGTTCGCCGAGACGACCGCGGACATCATCGCCGTCGGAGAGATCGTCGACACGAAAGTCGATTCCAAGCGCATCGCTTCGGGTCTGCGTGCTGACATGCTGTCATCGGCAGTGTCGCCGGTCTTCAACTCCTTCACTCAGTCGGCATTCGCACAGAACGTCGGGCTGGTCGCCATCACGGGCGTGAAGTCACGCTTCGTCGTTACAGCCGGTGGTGCGATCCTCGTGGTTCTCGGCCTGCTGCCCGTGATGGGCGGAGTCGTTGCCGCCGTGCCGACTCCGGTACTCGGCGGAGCGGGAATCGTCCTGTTCGGCACGGTCGCCGCGTCGGGCATTCGCACGTTGTCGAAGGTCGAGTACGAGGGCAACCTCAATATGATCATCGTGGCGGTCTCGCTGGCCTTCGGCATCATCCCGGTCGTCGAGCCCGATTTCTACAACGCCTTCCCGAATTGGGTCGGCATCATCCTCCACTCCGGAATCTCCTCGGCCACCCTCATGGCAGTTCTGCTCAACCTCGTGTTCAACCACATCGGCGTGAAGACGAAGGATCGCTCGGACCGGTCGGTCTTCGTGGCCGGCACCGGGCGCGTCATCCGCAAGGTAGATCTGCAGCGACTCCTCGACAACGAACCCGTTCTCGCCGAGGGCGACACCGTCAAGGACGGCAAGATCATCGACTGCAACGGAGAAGAGGTTCCCGTCGTCACCGAACAGCAGCACAAGAAGGTCATCGACGCCGCACAGAAAGGTAAGGTCCGCAGCCAGGACGACGTACGCCGCCTCATCGCCGAGGACGGCAACTGAGGTCGGACACGAGGACGAGAGCTGGAACCGCAAAGACCGTTCGGACCCCGGTCGCCGTCTGCGAAGGCGCGCGGCCGGGGCCTCTTGGCCTCTTGCGCAACCGGCTGCCGTCAGAACGGTGGCGGATCCCCGGAGTCCCAGTAGTTGTTCCACTCCGCTCCTCGGCCGGGCTTCGACTTCTGCGACCGGCGAGGCGCCTCGCCTGCGTCAGCGATCGACACACGCTCGACTCCGGCAGTCGGGGCACACTCGTCCCCTCGTCCGGAGTCCCCTGACTCGGAGTGACGGGATGGCCCCGAGTCCTCGCCCCGTGCCGCCGGACTCGGATGGCCGTTGTCACGAAGCTGTTCCGTGGTGCCGGGGCTCCGGTCGTCAAGCCGATTCGGCAGGTGGTCATAGTTCTCCACCTGACGTGCATGCTCGGCGTTGATCGGGTTGTCCGGCGGATACATTCGTGCGACGACACCACGAGTGAAGGAATACTCCACCGCCCCGTCCTCGGTCATTCGGACCGAGAACCGGCGGTCGGTCTTCGCCTGGTGGTCGGGTTTGCACAGCGGGTGGAGGTTCTCGAACGTCGTCTGACCGCCCCGGGCCGGATCGGCATGGTCGAAGGGGATGATGTGGTCGACTTCCGACGTCTCTGCCCTGCGAGTGCAGCCCGGAGCAGAACAGGACTGCCATTTGCCGACCAAGGGCGCGCGCACGTCCGCAGGGATGTGGTAGCTGCGTGAGCGAGCATCGATCGGCGTCCCGGTAGCGGGATCGGTGAGGATCCGGTGCCAAGTGGGGCTCTCACCTGCGAGTGCCCGTGCCGCGTCGGGCGGCACCGGTGTGCCGTCCGAGAATGTTCCGGGCAGCTCCGACTTTCCCACCGCGGTGAGATACGGAACCGTCACCATCATCTTGGCCTGCTCTCGGACCCACTGTCCGTGGGTGGGCATGACGAGTTTGATGGTGGTCTTCACGTCGGCGCCGGTGCCCGCCGCCTCTTCGGCTTCTCGCTGCGCTGCCTGCGCGGTGCGGTCGACCGCGGCTGCAGTGATCGGAGCTGCGGGGTCCGCGTCGTCGGCGGTCTCGAGCGCGACTTCCTTGGTGGTGGTCTCACCGGTTGTGGTGTCGTGGGCCGTCACGGCGATGGTCATCTGCGGGGTTGCCCGAGTGGCGATATCGAACATGAGGGCGGCAATGCTGTCGTGATCGGCGACTTCGAGGCCGGCGATGTTCTCATCGGTGAGTGCCGAGATGTTGCCGTTGCGGATCGCTCGGGCGAAACCTTCGATGCGCAGGTAGAAGGCATTGAGTTCCACGGCAGGTCCGGACAGAGTCACCGAGGCGGTGCCGTCGGGGTAGGTCATGATGTCGACTCGGCGGCGCTGCTCGGCCAGTTCGGTCCTGTCGTCGACCGGCACGATCGCCGCGATCTTGAGATTGAGCGACTTCCTGAAGGTCTCCAGGGTGATATCGGCACGGCGGTCACCCAGGTAGGCGTCAAGGCGCGGCAGATACTCGAATGCGACATCTTTGATGGCACGGGTCGCCGCAATCACGTGCTCGATCGTGAACTCACCGGCCAGGCAGCGCTGCAGGAACTTCGGCAGTCCGAATGCCAGTGTGACGGCGTTCGTGATCTCGTTGTAGGCACCGTCGCTCGACGAGCCGAGGACCGTGGTCAGCTCGGCGATCTCCTCGCGCGTGGCGAGGTCGTGGACCCAGCTGTTGAAAGATTTGTGCAACCCGAAATTGGGGAAGTTCGGAAGCGAACTCGCCGACGGAGGCTGCGACTGATCGACGATGCTCGCCTCGGTTGCGGAAACATCATCGGTGCTTCCAGCGGCGCCCAGTTCAGCGGCATAGTGCGATTCATCGACCTCGTCGGCAGCGACGTCGGCACCACCGTCGGATGCATCGTCCGCTTCGGCGCCATCGTCGGCGGCAGCACCTGCGGAGACGGCGGCGTCATCAGACTCGTCGAGAGGGCGGCCCTCGAGGACGAAACCGGTGGACGTCCAGGGGTCCACGAAGTCATCCCTTTCGGGCAGCAGCCCATCACGTGCCGTGATGAAGCGGCCGACTGTCTCGGTGAATGTCGCGTGGTAGTAGATCTCGTCGCCGAAGGCATAGCGGAGCTTCTCGAGTGCATCGGACAGGAACAGCCCGGCAACGGCTTGGAGCTCAGCGAGACGAACGCCCGTACTCAAGTGAGTCAGGCTGACGACCACAGCCATCGGCGAATCAGGGTCGACGTCGAGACGACGGGGTGAGTCGGGACCGACCAGAGGCACCTGAGGCGACGAAGCGGGGTCGGCCGAAGTCGCGGGCGAACCGGAGACTGGTCCATTCGAGGCATGCTCGAGGCCGCTGTCGCCCGGATCCTGAGGATCCTTCATCGGTCTCGCCGCCTTTCACGTCGATGTGAATGCCTTGTGTCTATTCTACCGTCAAAGAGAAGAAATGAATGTCACAGTTCGATTACCAAAAGATTCTTTCTAATTTTCAATGATGTTTGCTGTTTTTTGATGACACACTCTTGTCTCCGACAAAGAGCCACCCCAATCGGCGGGCCGGATACCTATTCAGCCAGCAGACCAGGCAGCTGCTCCATCTCGCTGAAGGTCTCGGCAGCACCCGCAGCCAACAGCGTGTCCGCACTCTGATGAACCGGAGAATCCGGGCAGAACCCGAGCACATGGGATCCGGCCGCAGCGCCGGCGATCACCCCGGTGGGGGAATCTTCGATCACGGCCGCCTCGGCGGGGTCGATGCCCAGGGAAGCAGCCGCCGCGAGATAGACGTCGGGGGCGGGCTTCGACTTCGACTGCTCCATGCCGGAGAAGATCCGACCCTCGAAGGCATCGAAGAGGCCGATCTTGCGCAGCTGCAGCTCGATCTTCGGACGATCCGCTCCCGACGCGCAGGCGATCCGGCCCGGGTAGATCTCGGCAATGCGGCGAACGGCATCAACGACTCCCGGAATCGCCTGGAGAGAGGCCGCGAGCTGGGCATTGCGCCGCCGCCGGAACTCGGTCATCCACTCCTCGTCGATGCGGAATCCGGTGTGCTCTTCGATGACATCGGCCTCGTCGCGCAGCATCTTGCCGACGAAGCGCGCAATGCATTCGTCGGCGCTCAGCTGCCATCCGAGCTCCTGCAGCATCTGATGGAGGACACCGTTCGTGATGCTTTCGGAGTCGACGAGGACTCCATCACAGTCGAAGAGGATCGCAGAGTATTTCGGAAGTGGGGCCATACTCCGATTCTGCCAGCCGGCACTGACGCACAATCACACCGCGCCGACCGACACTGCCGTATACAGCACCCGCGCGGTGGCGAGCGCGCAGACGAGGATGACCAGCGCAAACAGCGTCAGCCAGGCACCGGAAGGAAGAGCCGAGCCCTGCGCGAGGATATAGGCATCGGACTGCTGCACATGGCGCCGGCGCGTGTGGACGCGGATGACCTTGACGAGATCCTTGAGGGACCCGATCGTCAGCGCCGTGCCGAGTGCGGCGACGAAGACCGAGATCCATTCCAGAGGCAGGAACACGACGACGAGCTGCGCCGCGATCGCCGTGATCACGGCGATGACCGCGCCAGCGAAGTTCCGGATGAAGATGAGCGCGACCAACAGGATCAGCGCGCCCACCGACAGCGCCAAGGGGGCCCAACCGAAGACCGCCGAGGTGGCCAGGACGAGTCCGAGCACGCCCGGTGCCGGATATCCCCAGAACCCCGCCCATGTGGCGGAGAAGCCGACCCGGCCGAAGGAGTTCATCTGCCCCGAATGGTCGAAGTTCAGCGAGATCCCCTTGACCACGCGTCCCGTCATGAGGGCGGCGAAAGCATGACCGAGCTCGTGGACGAAGGTCACGAACAGTCCGAAGAACCTCCAAACCGCTGGAGTCAGCGTCACGACCAGCGGGATCCCGATGACGAGCACGAGTCCGAGGACGTCGAGTTCGAGTCCGTCCTGCCGCCCGAAGCCCGAGGTGATGGCGCCCCACCACGTCGCCGTTGCCTGCTTGAAGTCCATAGCGGCCCAGTGTACGAATCGCTCCTGAGCGGGATCCTCAGGACCTCCTCAGCGATTCGGGAGGTCGGTGCGCCCATGGTTCGGGAGGTCGGTGCGCCCATGGTTCGGGAGGTCGGGACGCCCAGACTGACAGTTACTCGACGTCGACCCAGGAGCGTTGCCGCACGGACCGGAGCACGGCCTCCGTCACGAGCACGGCTCGCACCCCGTCTCGCAGCGTCTGCAGACCTTCGGGTCGCTCGCCGGCGAAGTAGGCATAGGAGTCGGCGACGAATGCGTTGAACGCATCCTGGTAGCCCTGCGGGTGCCCGGCCGGAACCATGCACAGTCGCGCGGCATCGGCAGACAGTGAGTCGGGATCGCGGACGAGGAGGCGGCTGTCGGCGCGCCGACCGAACCACAGCTGTTCGGGCCGCTCCTGCTCGAAGCGCATGCTCGCCTCGGTGCCGGCGATCTCCACGGTCAGTCCGTTCTTGCGTCCGGGAGCCAGCTGGGACACCAACAGGGAACCGATGGCACCGCCGGAGAACTCGATCGTCACGGCCACGGTGTCCTCCGTGGTCACCGCGGTGCCGCCTCGGCGAGGGTGAACGGTTCTCGTCGTCGCCACCAGGGACGATATCCGGTCGTCGACGATGAACTCGATGAGGTCGACGAGGTGGGAACCGATATCGGCGAAGGCCCGCGATGGGCCGCCGCGCCCTGATTCGACGCGCCAGTTCTCGTCGCCGGAGCCGAGCAGCCAGTCCTGGAGGTATCCGGCGTCGACGGTCAGCAGCGTTCCGGCCTGGCCCTCGCGGAACCGGGCGCGGGCTTCCCGCACCATCGGGTGGTAGCGGTAGACGAACGGAACGGTCCCAAGCAGACCAGCTTCCTCGGCGCGGGCCAGCACGGCACGCGCGGCAGCCGAATCAGTGGCCAAGGGCTTCTCGCAGATGATGTTCGATCCCGCGTCCAGCGCCTGCAGGGACTGCGCGGCGTGGACGTCGTTGGGAGTGCAGATGTGGACCGCATCGAAGGTGCGACCAAGAAGTTCGTCGGCCGTCGCCGAGGTCTCGAATCCCAGTTCGGCCGCCGCCTGTGCCGATCTGTCCGGTCGAGACGATGCGACGGAGTCGAGCACGGCCCCGGTCGAGCGTGCGGCACGACTGTGGACGCGGCCCATGAAACCGCCGCCGAGCATTGCGATGCGCAGATCCCGTCCCCGCGCTGAGTCACCTGAGAGCATGCCTCATTATGCAATCACCCTGACCGCCGAGTCGACCGTCCCGCCCTCCGCACCTGACACCCCCGCGCCCACCGCAACTGACACCCCGCGCCGCCGGGGGCCAATCCACGAACGCTCCGGCCTGGGCCTTTACACTGTGAGAAGCGCCCGCGCAATCCCCCCTCGCCGCGTGGTCCGCATCTTGCGAAGGAGTGTCATTGTCACAGCACCGCCGATTCGCCCAGGTCGATGTCTTCTCTGCCGTGCCCTTCCAGGGCAACCCCGTCGCGGTCATCGTCGATGCCGATGGCCTCGATGAGTCGCAGATGGCTCGCATCGCGAACTGGACGAACCTGTCCGAGACCACCTTCGTCCTCCCGCCCGACGACCCCACCGCCGACTACCGCCTGCGCATCTTCACCCCGCACCGGCAGTTGCCCTTCGCCGGCCACCCCACCCTCGGTTCGGCCGCGGCCTGGCTCGACGCCGGAGGCGCCCCGAAGCACGAGGACCGCATCGTCCAGGAATGCGGTGCCGGGCTCGTCGACATCCGCAGAACCCCTGGCCGAGGCGGCCCAACCGACCCGAGCGCCGATTCCCTGACCACGGCGACCGCCGAACCCTCCGAAACTCTCGCCTTCGCCGCCCCCGATCGCCTGCGCTCGGGCCCGCTCGACGACGCGTACGTCGATCAGATCGCGGTCGCCCTCGGCGTCGACCGCTCCGAGATCCTCGGCCACCAGTGGGCCGACAACGGCCCGGGCTGGGCGGCCGTGCGGCTGGCCGGCGCCGAGCAGGTGCTCGCGCTGACCCCCGACTTCTCGGCGATCCCCGATGCGAAGCTCGGCGTCCTCGGCGCCCACCCGGAAGGGTCGGAGCACGAGTACGAGATCCGCGCCTTCGTGCCCGGAGTCGGCGTCGCCGAGGATCCGGTGACCGGCAGCCTCAACGCCTCCGTCGCCCAATGGCTCATCGGTGAGAACCTGGCCCCGAACAGCTACACCGCAACCCAGGGAACCGCCCTCGGTCGTTCCGGAGTCGTCTCCATCACGGCCGAGGACGACGAGATCTGGGTCGGCGGAGCCACGTCCGTCTGCATCCGCGGGACGGTGCACACATGAATCGACATCTCACCGAAGTGAACAAACCGAAGAAACGACTGCGCATCTTCCACGGCCGCATGTACTTCGCCCTCCAGGCCCTCGCCGGAGCGGCGTGGTGGCTGGGCACCGCGATGATCCCCGGAGTGGCGACAGCGACGCTCGGCGGCATCAATCCGGTACTCATCGCGATCGTCGACATCCCGCTCTTCGTCATCGCCTCCGCCCTCGCCGCGCTCAACTTCCGCTGGGCGGTGTGGATCGCCACCGGCTGGACCGTGCTCGTGGCGCTGGCCATGGTCATCTATGCCACCGCCACCACCGAGGCGGGACTCGGCGCCGTGCTCATGATCCTCGCCGCGCTCGGCAGCCTCCTTGCCGGGGTGCTCATGATCGTCGGCCGCATTCCGTCCGAGAAGCTCCTCATCGGGCCTTTTGCGTTCCACAGTTCCCACACGCGGGTGCGTTCCCGCCTACTCGTGCACACCACGGTTCAGATCGTCGTCTTCTGGGGCGTATTCCTCATCATCATCCCGGTCATCATCAATGCCTTCGAAGACCAGTGGAACCTCGCCTACAAGTTCCCGATCCTCCTGGTCGTCGTAGGCTTCGCCCTGCTCGCCGTCTCCAGCGTCATCGGCGTGTGGTCGGCGCGGGCGATCGCGAACTTCGGCTCCGGCACTCCGCTGCCCTCGCAGATGGCCCATCACCTCGTCGCCCGCGGACCCTACGCCTTCGTCCGCAACCCGATGGCCATCGCCGGCATCGTCCAGGGTGTGGCGATGGGTCTGCTCATCGGTTCGTGGCTCGTCGTCGTGTACGCGCTCATCGGCTCACTGCTGTGGAACTGGCTCATCCGCCCGCACGAGGAGACCGACCTGATGGAGCGCTTCGGCGACGAATACCGCGACTACGCGAAGCGGGTGCGCTGCTGGTGGCCGACCTTCTCGACCGCCGAATCCGATCCCGACCTTGTCGACGAGGACTGACCGGCCTACGCTCAGGCGTGAACGACCATTCACCGGGGAGGCCCCATGGTCACGTTCACCACTGAACTCCTGACACTCGGCAACAATGTCGGCATCAAGGTTCCCGAGGACATCGTGCTCGGCTTCGGCGTGGGCAAGCGGGTCCCGGTCATCGTCACGAGCGCAGGCTATTCCTATCTGTCGACGACCGCGGTGATGGGCGGAAAGTACCTGCTCCCGCTGGCCAAGGAACACCGGGAGAAGATCGGCGTCGCCGGTGGTGAGACCCACGAGGTGACGCTCACGCACGACACCTCGAACCGGGAGACCCCGGTTCCCGATTCCCTCGCCGAGGCGCTCGCCGCCGCCGATGTCCGCGCGGCTTTCGATGCGCTCGCTCCGTCGAAGCGCAAGGAGCATGTGCGGCAGGTGACATCGGCGAAGGCCGAGGGGACCCGTGACCGTCGAATCGCGAAGATCGTCGATTCGCTGCGCTGATCACCCCGCGTCGTGGAACGTCACCGCATAGCCGTCGGGATCGGCGAAGGCGAAGGTCAGCCCGAAGGGGCTGGGAGCGGGCGCCCGGAGGATCTCCACCCCCGCCTCGGCGAGGGAATCATGCAGCGCCTGCGCATCATCGCACTTCAGCCACAGCGCCACCCCGTTTCCCGGACGGTCGCCGGAGTCGAGATCGACGCCGGGCAGCGGTTCGCGCACGGCAATGGGAATCGGCGACGTCGTGAAGACGACCGCTCCGGGAGGAGCGACCGGGGCACGGGTGAGTCCGAGCCGCGTTTCGTAGAACTGTGCGGCCGCTTCCACGTCTCGGACCTGCAAGGCGATGAAGTCCGGACCGCTCACTGAGCCGACCTGCTGTGTGGCGCCTGCCTCCGCACCGGTCGATTCCGTGGCGGCCGATTCTGTGCCCATCTTCTCTGTGCTCATTGACGTGATCATGGCGTCCTCCTCATCTCACGGCAGCTCGCAGCCTCGCGGCGGACCGCCCCTGCCTTTAATGTCAGCATCCTGACATAAATCACGATATGTCAGAATACTTACATGAGTCAAGAGAAGGATGCTGAAGACCGCGCAGGAGAAGACAGCCTCGAGTCGCTGCTCGGCTACCAGCTCAAGCACCTGCAGACGGCGCTGCGGTCGACGATGGACGAGACGCTGCGGCCGTTGGAGCTGACCACCCCGCAGTACAACTGCCTCGAACAGCTGCGCAGACGGCCGGGCGCGTCGAATTCCGAGCTCGCGCGCGGCGCCTTCGTCACCCGGCAGACGATGAATACGCTGCTGCGCGGGCTCCAGGAGCGGGGACTGATTGAGCGACCCTCCACGGCCGAATCCGGTCGCATCCTGCCCACACGCCTCACCTCGGCGGGCTTTGAGGTGCTCGATCAGGCCGTCTCCCGCGTCGAGGCGGTCTCCGCGCGCATGGTCTCACCGCTCGACGATGAGACTCGGACGATGGTCACCGAGGCGCTCGGCCGGTGCATCGCGGCCCTCGAAGAAGCCGAGGACGACTGAGGGCCGGGAGATCGAGCGGTCACCGAAAGGCCGGCTGGAAGGCCGGCGGACAACCGGGCCCCGGACTGACGTGATCGGATCTACACCGGCGCGAGCTCCCTCTCGGATTCCCGCCTCGTCGACCGTTTCGGCCATGCGGCCAGGCAGCACAGGCCGAGGAGCGCGCCGATGCCGGCGCCGAGAGTGTTCGTGACGAGGTCGCTGAGCGTGGCGAAGCGGGACTGAGTGAGCACGGTGCCTTGGAAGATCTCGATGGCGGCGCTGAAACCCGCGCCGAAGAGGAATCCGAGCCACCAGCGTCGGCGCCCGAAGTGCAGGGCCGCGAGGAAGCCGAAGGGAATGAACATCGCCACATTGCCGAGCTTCTCGACCCGTTCATAGGTCAGCCAGGCAGTCTCCCGGTGAGCGGCGAAGAGGTCGAGTGCGTGCCCGATGAGAGTGTCCGGGCCGGTGCCCATCTGCTGCGGGGTCAGCGTGATGGCGGCGATGAAGAGGGTGTAGAGAACGAGAAGGGCCAGCGGCGCACCGACTGTGCGCTGATCACGATCGGTCATCACCGACCAACTTACGACCGAATCCTTGGAGTGCGATCAATGCGCAGCTGCGCATGGTCAATGCGCAGCTGACCGCAAGCAGTGCACCCCACGATCCATGCACCGCGACATCAGTGCATCACGTGTTCAGTGCACCTCGTGATCGACGGGAACGTCGTCAGACCCCGGCCAGAGGGTCATGGCGATGAGTCCGGCCACCGCTCCGATGCCGGCGCCGAGGCTGTTCGTCACGAGGTCGCTGATCGTGCCGAAGCGAGTGGGTGAGAGCAGAGTCGCCTGCGTGCCCTCGATGAGGCAGGTGAATGCGATCCCCGTGACCCAGCCGACCCACCAGCGGCCGCGACCGCACTGCAGGGCCATGAGAAGCCCGAAGGGGATGAACATTCCGACGTTCGCCAGCTTCTCGAGCATGTCGTAGTCGATCCACGAGGTCACCCGGTGGGAAGCGAGGAACTCGAGCAGCAACGCGATGAACGATCCGGGGCCCGTGTCCAGCTGGTTGGGCGTGAGGGTGACGAGGCCGATGAAGACGGTGTAGAGGATGAGCAGCGCCAAGGGCACCGTTCGCAGCCTCCGCCTCGCACCCGTCATCGCTCCCCTATTCGTCGAGGGCCGGCCCGCTTGGACTCAGCCTGCCCGGACTCGCTTGCCCCGGTCTCATTGTGCCCTCCTGCAGCAGGAGGGTCGAGGAGGTCCCGCAGAGATTGCGGAACTCCCCCGACCCTTGCGGTCTCACGCCATCGCCACAGCGCACCGAATCAAGACAGAACTTCGGCCGAGACCGTCAGCTCACAGCCTCGACTTCGTCGAAGCTCGCGGTGTCGATGACGACGCGGAAGCGCACGTCTCCGGCCACGACCCGATCGTAGGCGGCATCCGCCTCGGTGACGGGGATCGTCTCGATCTTCGCGGCGATGCCGTGTTCGGCGCAGAAGTCGAGCATCTCCTGGGTCTCGGCGATGCCGCCGATGTTCGATCCGGCGATCGCCTTGGCACCGCCGATGACGGCGCCGAAGGAGAACTCCTGCTTCTCCGGCGGCAGGCCGACGACGGCCATGACCCCGCGCGGCTTCAGCAGACGCAGGTAGCGGTTGACGGGGATATCGGCGCTGATCGTGTTGAGGATGAGGTCGAAATCGCCGGCATGGTCGGAGAAGAAGTTCTCGTCGGTGGTGGCGAGCATCCGCTTCGCACCGAGTTCCAGGGCCGACGCTTCCTTCTTCAGCGTGCGGGAGAGCACGGTGACTTGCGCGCCCATGGCCGCGGCGATCTGCACGCCCATATGGCCGAGTCCGCCGAGTCCGAGCACGGCGACCTGTTTGGGAGCGCCGTTCTTCTTCTCACCGGCACCCCAGCGGGCAAGCGGTGCATACGTGGTGATGCCCGCGCAAAGCAGCGGGGCGGCGACGTCGAAGTCGAGGGCATCGGGGATCCGGCAGACGAAGCGTTCGTTGACGACGACCTTCTGCGAATACCCGCCCTGGGTGATCGTGCCGTCGACGTCTTCGACGTTGTAGGTACCGACGCTGCCGTTCAGGCAGTTCTGCTCCTGACCGGCCCGGCATTCCTCGCACTCGCCGCACGAATTGACCATGCAGCCCACGCCCACGCGGTCGCCGACCTTCCACGCGGTGACGTCGGCACCGACGGCCTCGACGACGCCGGCGATCTCGTGGCCGACGGTGAGCGGGAAGTGCGCCTCGCCCCATTCGTTGCGGATGGTGTGGATGTCGCTGTGACAGATGCCTGCGGCCTTGATGTCGATGACGACGTCGTCGGGTCGGGGATCCCGGCGTTCGATGGCGGCAACCCGGAACGGCTGATCGGGGCCGGTCTTCTGCAGTGCCTTGACGCTGATGGGCATGAGCTCTCCTTGAGTTGCTTGGCTCTGATGGTGGGCGGCTCCGGCGCGGAGGCCCGGCCGGACGCCCCGACGTCGGGTTCTCGACGCCGGTCCAGGACGTCCAGCACCGAGGTGGGGCGATTTATTCCATGCACGAACGTTGATCTTTCACTTCCCATCATTCTCTGAGCCGGGGCAGATGCCCAGAGGTCGGAGCGCCCGCGATCACCCTTGCGCAATCCGACCGATGAATCTTAGTATCTAAGCATGAACGCAGATACTAAGAAATGCACGTTCGATCCCGAGAGCCAGTACGCGGACCTCGCCGCGGAGGTCTTCACCCTCCTCTCCGACGCGACCAGGGTCCGGATCATCCTCGCTCTGCGCGATGGTGAGAAGTCGGTCAACGACCTCGCCGAAGCGGTCGGGAAGTCCCCGACCGTCGTCTCCCAACATCTCGCCAAGCTGCGCTGGGGCAAGATCGTCGCCGCCCGCCCCGAGGGCAACCGTTCGTTCTACAGCCTCATCGACGAACACGCCCGTGAGCTCGTCGCCCACGCCGTCTTCCAGGCCCAGCACGTCGTGTCCGGGGCGCCGGCCCACCACTGTGAGGCCGACGGCACGATCACCGCGGAGTCCGGCCAGGAGAACGCGGAGTCCGGCCAGGAGAACACTGACGACCGGAACCGAGGATGAGCGCGGGCACCCGCACACCCGAGGCGATCGGAGCGACCGCCTCGGCGACGGGCCTGCTCTCACGCATCGACCGGGGCGACCTCGCCCGCACTCTCTTCGTCACCGCCTGCGCGGTGGCTGTGGCCCTCGGACTGACGTGGCCGTGGCCGGCCGTGCCCGTCGTCGCGGTCATCGGCATCGTCGTCGGGTGCTGGCCGATCGCCGCCGAAGCTTTCGAAGACGTCATCCACCGCAGGATGAGTATGGAGGCCTCGATGCTCATCGCGATCGTCGCGGCAGCTGCGATCGGCGAATGGACGACGGCCCTGGTCATCACCGCATTCGTCCTCGCCGCGGAGATCCTCGAGGACCTCTCGATGGACCGCGGACGCGACGCCCTCACCGACCTCATGTCGTTCCTGCCCGAGACCGCGCAGGTCCGCCGCGACGATGGCATCACTGTCGTTCCCCTCGCCGAGGTGGCCCCCGGCGACCGTGTCATCGTCGCTCCGGGCGGGCGGGTTCCCGTCGACGGCCGGGTGGCAATCGGCGCCTCGACCCTCGACCAGTCGCGCATCACGGGAGAGCCTCTGCCCGTCGATGTCACGACCGGCGATGAGGTCTTCGCGGGCTCGATCAACCAGGTCGGTGCGCTCGAGATCCAGGCCGAACGCGTCGGCGCCGAGTCCTCGTTCGGTCGCATCATCGCCGCCGTCGAGGAGGCCCAGTCGTCCGAACCGCCGGCTCAGCGGCTGGCCGATCGCCTCGCCGCATGGCTGGTGTGCCTGGCTCTCATCGGTGCGGCCATCACCTATCTGGTCACCCGTGACCTCACGGCGACGATCTCCGTCGTCGTGGTCGCCGGGGCGTGCGGCATCGCGGCCGGGACTCCACTGGCGGTGCTCGCAGCGATCGCACGGATCGCCCGGTCGGGTGCCTTCGTCAAGGACGGGGCGCATCTCGAGGCGCTCTCGGCCGTCGACATCGTTGTCTTCGACAAGACGGGGACTCTGACCACCGGAGCCCCCGAGGTCGTCGGGATCCGCACAGCCGGTGCAGCCGAGGACGCGGCCATGGACGCCGACGGGGCCGCCCCCGAGCGAGACCGCGACAGGACCGAGCAGCTCCTCGGCCTCGCCGCTGCCGCCGAGTCCTATTCTGAACACCCGCTGGGCCGAGCCGTCGTCACCGCGGCGAACGACCGGGGACTGTCGGTGGGCGCCTGCACGGAATTCACCTACGTGCCCGGTCACGGCGTCACCGCGACCGTCGACGGGCACCTGGTCGCAGTCGGCAGCCGTGCCCTCGTTGCCGATGCACCTGAGGAGACTGCCCCTGAGGTGCCCGAGGTGCCTGAGGTGCCTGAGTCTGACGCATCAGATCCGACCGCGACCGAGATCCACGTGTCTGTGGACGGGACCTATGCCGGCACGATCCTTATTGCCGATGCGGTCCGCGAGACTGCGCAGGACGCCGTTGCGCAGCTGACCCGGATGGGCTTGCGCACGATGATGATCACCGGCGACCAGCCGAGCACCGCTCATGCAGTCGCCGCCCGGCTCGGGATCGACGATGTCCGGGCCGGGCTTCTGCCCGAGGAGAAGCTCGCGGCGATCGACGCCGAACGCGCCGCAGGCCACGACATCGCGATGGTCGGCGACGGCGTCAACGATGCCCCGGCTTTGGCGCGGGCACACGTGGGAATCGCGATGGGGTCGGGCACCGACATCGCCCGCGAGTCTGCCGACGTCGTCCTCATCAGTTCCGATCTCGACGATCTCGTCCACACCGTGGCCGTCGCTCGCCGGGCCCGCCGGATCGTCATGGTCAACTTCGTCGGCACGATCACCATCGACCTCATCGGCATGGGCCTCGCCGCATTCGGCTTGCTCAGCCCCGTCGCCGCAGCGTTCATCCACGTCGGCAGCGAGACCGCGTTCATCCTCAACTCGGCCCGACTCATCCCCGGCCGCCGGGTCCCAGGACGTCTGATCCCGGAACGGCGACACTCAGCGCCTACTCCTTAATCGCCCGCTGACCGATGCTCAGGTCGAGCGGGAAATCGACGGGGGCATCCCCGAAGAGCAGACGACCCGCCGAGGCGGCCGCCGCCCTGATCGCCTCCGCCGCCTCCTCGGCCTGCTCGGTCGGGGCATGGACGATGACCTCATCGTGGAGGAAGAACACGAGGTGAGCACGGCGGGAGAACACCGGCCCCGAGGCGGCCGCCTCTGATGTCGCCTCGATCTCCGGCAGCCGCGCCAGGCGCAGCCGCAGGTCGGCCAGCCAGGCCAGCGCCCATTCGGCCGCTGTGCCCTGAACGACGAAGTTGCGGGTGAATCGTCCCTGGTCACCGGCGGCCCGCCGGGCCCGCTGCTCATCGGCGCCGGTGGCGTCGAAGCGGTTCGCCGCCCTCTGCAGTCTCTGCCACCCCTCGCCGGGCGGCGGAGAGGTCCGACCCAACCAGGTGGACACGACTCCTCCCTCTCGTCCCGCCTCGGCGGCGGAATCGACGAGGTTCATCGCGGCGGGGAAATTCTGCCGCAGACGCGGCACCAGGGCCCCGGCCTCCCCGGTCGTCGATCCGTACATCGCCCCGAGCACGGCGATCTTCGCCTCCTGCCGGGTCGCGACGATCCCGGCGTCGACGAGCCCGGAGTAGAGATCGCGGCCGAATCCGGCCTCCGCCATCGCCCGGTCTCCGGACATCGCCGCGAGCGCACGGGGTTCGAGCTGGGCGACATCGGCGGAGACGAGCCGCCACCCGTCGTCGGCACGCAGGGCCGGACGCAGGTGCCGGGGGATCTGCAGGGCCCCTCCCCCGCTGGCCGCCCAGCGCCCGGTGACGACTCCGCCGGGCACATACACCGGCCTGTACCGCCCCTCGTCGACCCATTCATCGAGCCAATGCCAGCCGTTGGCACTCAGCAGCCGCGCCATCTTCTTGTACTCGAGCAGCGGCGCGATCGCCGGATGGTCGCTCGTCTGCAGCTCCCACTTCGAGGTCGAGGCAACGTTGATGCCGGCATTGCGCAGGGACGCGAGCAGCCGGTTCGGCGAATCGAGGTTGACCCGCGGATCGTCAAGGGCCGCGCGGACTTCCTCGGCCTTGGCCAGCATCTTCTGGGGCTTCCCGTCGCGGAGCGGCCGGGGACCGAGCAGCTCGGTCAGGATCCGATCATGTTCGGCCTCGTCCCACGGCACACCCGCCGCGCGCATCTCCGCGGCGACGAGCCCTCCGGCCGATTCCGCGGCCAACAGCAGCCGCAGCCGCCCCGGATCGCTCGCGGAATCCACGGCCGCCGTCTGCCGGACGTATTCGGCCAGCGCCGCCTCGAGGTCGTGCGGAACCTGTGGGATGAATCCGCGTCCGGCATCGACGTCGAAGAGCGCGGCCGCCTGTTCGGGTGCGGCGGCGTTGGCGGGCGCGGCATCCCACTCGGATGCGGCACGCACCGCCTCCGGTGCGGTGACGAGTTCGGAGCGGGCGAGGATCGCATGGGTCAAGCGCAGATCGTGGCAGCGCTCAAAGCTCACCCCGGCGTCCAACAGCGACGGATACCACTTCGGGGTGTCGCTGAAGACCCAGCGGATCGGGGGTGCAGGAGCGCGATCCGCGGTCCCACCGGCTCCGTTCTGCCCTCCCCCGGCCGCGTCCTCTCGGCCACGGACGAACTCGGGCAGGGCCGCCTCGGCGAGGTCGATCCGGCCGATCTCCGCTCCTGTCTCATCGAGATCGACGAGCCCGATCCGAGGCCCCTCGAATCCGTCGCCGGGCAGCGTCCCGAGCACGCAGGCCGCGGGGAGCCGATCGGGGGTGAGGGTCATGGGTTCAGCCTACGCCGCGACGACCTGCGGCTCGGTCCGCCGCGACGCTGTGCGGCACCGGGCGAGCGCGCCCTGTCCGCGCCCCGAGCCGATCGCCGCGGGCGACCGTGATCCTGGTAACGTCGAGAGCGGAATCCGGGTGCCGAACTCCGCTCGAAAGGCCGATACGCAACATGGACGTTGTCTCCGCTCTCACCTCCGCCCTGCCGGCCACGGCCGTCATCACCGATCCCGATTCGATGGACGCCTACCGCTGGGATCGCGCGAACGACCCCGATGCCGGGGTGCCGGTCGCCGTCGTCCGAGCCACCTCCACCGAGGATGTGCAGACGGTCGTGCGCATCGCCGCCGAGGCGAAGGTCCCGATCGTGCCCCGCGGCGCCGGATCGGGCCTGTCGGGCGGCAGCTCCGCGATCGCCGGCGGGATCGTGCTGTCCCTGGATACGATGCGCGAGATCAGCATCGATCCCGTCACCCGCATGGCCACGGTCCAGCCCGGTGCCTTCAACGCCGAGGTCAAGGCCGCCGCTGCTGAACACGGCCTGTGGTACCCGCCGGACCCCTCGTCCTTCGAGTTCTGCTCGATCGGCGGCAACATCGCCACGAACGCCGGCGGCCTGTGCTGCGTGAAATACGGCGTGACCACGGATTATGTCCTCGGGATGACCGTCGTCCTCGCCGACGGTCGGGCGGTCAAGCTCGGCGGGCCGCGGCTCAAGGACGTCGCCGGTCTGCCGTTGACGAAGCTCTTCGTCGGCTCCGAGGGGACCTTGGGCGTGATCACCGAGGTGACTCTGCGCCTCATTCCGGCCCAGCTGCCCCCGACGACCGTCGTCGCGATGTTCCCCGAACTCGCCGATGCCACGAACGCCGTGCTCGACATCGCGAAGGCCATGCGCCCCTCGATGCTCGAGTTCATGGACAAGCCGTCGATCAACGCCGTCGAGGACGAACTGAAGATGGGTCTCGATCGGGAGGCCGAGGGCATGCTCGTCATCCAGTCCGACGAGCCCGGGGAGCATTCGAGTGTGCAGGCGGCGATCATCGAGGAGATCTGCAACAGCAACTCGGCCTCCGAGTGCTATCTCACTGCCGACCCGGATGAGGGCGAAGCCTTCGTCACGGCCCGCCGGATCGCAATTCCGGCCGTGGAGAAGAAGGGGGCACTGCTGCTCGAGGACGTCGGCGTGCCGCTGCCGAAGCTCGGCGATCTGGTGCTCGGGATTGAGAAGATCGCTGCCGACCGCCAGGTGACGATCGCCGTCATCGCCCACGCCGGCGACGGCAACACGCATCCGCTGCTCGTCCTCGATCCCAAGGATGAGGACCAGCAGAAGCGCGCGCAGATCGCCTATGGCGAGGTCATGGATCTGGCCACCGGGCTGGGCGGGACGATCACCGGTGAGCACGGCGTCGGCCGGCTCAAGGCACCGTGGCTCGCGCCCTACCTCGGCGAGGACGTCATGGAACTCAACCACCGGATCAAGCAGGCCCTCGATCCGGACAACATCTTCAACCCGGGATCGGTCTACACCGGGCTCGTGTGAGAATCCGGGCTGAGGTCGCGGCGCCTCCGCTCGGTTGGTTCGGGACCGCCTCGGCGAAACGGATTCCGTGGAAGAATCTCAGGCATGGTGTCGAATCGACGTCGATTCGATCGTCTTGTCTGTGAGCGGTCGGAATACGGCCGCCGCACACAGAACGGAGCAGAACAATGCGCTATGCACTCGTCTTCCACGCGCCGGAACTCACCCCCGACGGCCCTCAACCCAGCGAAGAAGACATCCAGGAGATGATGCGGCTCATGGACGACTACGCGGCAGCGCTCAACTCCGCGGGAGTCTTCGTCGCCTGGGAGATGCTCGAGCCGCGGACCGAGGCCGTGACCGTCACCCGCAGGACCGGTGAGGTCGTCATCGAGGACGGCCCGTTCGCCGCCGCCAAGGAGGCTTTCGCGGGAGTCGTCGTCATCGACGTCCCCGATCGCGAAGCGGCACTGTCCTGGGCGGAGAAGTTCCCCGGAACGGCCTACGGCACGATCGAAGTCCGCCGATCCGCGACGTCCTGCATTGCGGGCGAGTGGACACGAGCGTGAGCCGGCCGCCGCGATGACCCGGCAGCGTCGATGACCCTCCCGGACGGCTCCTCCTGATCGCCCGCCGATGACCGAGTCCGCAGAGCCTGCCGAGCGCGCGATGATCCTGTCCCAGGACGGCTGGGGCAGGATCATCGCGCTCATCGCGGCTGCCGACGGCGACATCTCCGGCGCCGAGGATGCGCTGTCGGCCGCGCTCGAACGTGCCGTGACCGTCTGGCGGGAACAAGGTCCGCCGGCCAATCCCGAAGGCTGGCTCTACCAGGTGGCGCTCAACGCCCGCCGGGACGTGTGGAAATCGGCGGCGGCACGAACCGCGACCGCCCTCGACGAGGAGACGATCGACAGCATCGACGGCAGCAACGGGTCCGGCACCGATCCAGCCGACCACGATCCCGATGCCCTGCCCGACCGCAGGCTCGAACTCCTCGCCGCCTGCGCGCATCCGGACATCGATCCTCCCGCCCGGTCGCTGCTCATGCTCTCGGCGGTGATGGGGATGACGGCAAAACAGATCGCGGCAACCATGGCTCTGCCCGCCGCCACCGTCTCTGCCCGTCTGACCAGGGCGAAGAAGCGGGCTGCCGGTCTCGGCGTCGCCTTCGGCAGTCCCGACCGCCTCGACCTCGAGTCCCGCCTGCCCGACGTGCACGAGACGATCTACGGCGCCTTCGCGATCGAATGGGCTCAGGCGGCCGCGCAGCCGCGGGAGGGCATGATCGGCGAGGCCCTGTACCTGTCGCGCCTCGTGGCGCAGCTGTGCCCCGGCGACGGCGAATCCCACGGGCTGGCCGCCCTCATCCACCTCTCGGCCGCCCGGTTCCCCGCTCGTCGCAGCGGCGACGGACGATTCGTGCCCCTGACCGACCAGGACCCGAACCGCTGGGACGGACCCCTCACCGAGGCGGGCGAGCGCCACCTCGTCGAGGTCCACCGCTGCGGACACGTCGGCCGATTCGGGCTCGAGGCGGCCATCCAACTCCTCCATATGGCCGGAATCCGCACCGGCTCCACGGATTGGCCGATGCTGCTGCGCCTCCACGACGACCTCGGGCAGATCGCACCGAGTCTCGGCGGTGCCGTCTCCCGAGCCGCCGTCCTCGCCGAGGTCAACGGTCCCGCGGCGGGGCTGGCGGCGCTCGATGCACTCGATGACGTCTCATCACGCCTCGAAGCCTTCCAACCTGCCTGGGCGCTCCGGGCTCATCTGCTCACCCGCCTCGGCCGCACAGACGAGGCGGCCACCGCCCGTCGGCGCGCCCTCCACCTGACCACCGACCCGGCCGAACGCGCCTACCTCGCCGGACTCACCTGAGACGGACGTCACCTCGTCTTCGGGATGGGCGGGGGTACGGCATATGATGGTGAAATCAATCCACAGACTCCGAAACCATCCTGCATGCACAATTCCTCTCAGACCGAACCCGCCCAGGGCACGTCCCAGGGCTTCGCCCACGCAAAGGCGATCCTGTTCGGCGAACACGCGGTTGTCTACGGCTCTCCGGCCGTCGCAGTGCCATTGCACGGACTCGGAGTCCAGACCGATATCCGCCGGTCCCCGCATCAGGAGACCCGGATCGAGAGCCAGCTGTTCTCCGGAAATGCGCAGACCGCTCCGGAGCCGATGGGCCCCGTCGTCGCCGGTCTCAACGCCGCCTTGACAGCCGTGGGGAACCCCGACGCCGAGGTGGAGCTGCTCATCCGTTCGGCGATCCCCCACAGCCGCGGCCTGGGTTCGAGTGCAGCCGTGGCCACCTCCGTGGCCCGCGCGGTCGCGAACCTGCATGCGACGGTCTTCGACGAGAACACCCTCCACGAGATCGTGCAGGCGGCCGAGACCGTCGCCCATGGCCGACCCAGCGGAATCGACGCCTGGGCCGTGGCCAAACCTGCCCCCATCCGCTTCCAGACCGGGTGCGCCCAGACCATCGACGTCGGTCAGCGCCTCGTCTTCGTCCTCGCGGACTCCGGTCATCACGGGTCCACCGCCGAGGCGGTCGGAGGAGTCCGTGCCCGCCGTGACGCCGATCCCGTGCGCATCGGAGGGATGATCGACCGTCTTGCCGAAATCACCGACGCCGCCGTCGACACCATCCGCTCCGGTGATCGTGAGGCGATCGGCACGCTGATGAACGAAGCCCATGGACTGCTCGGCAGCCTCGGCGTATCGACCCCGACCCTCGATTCCCTCGTGGAGGCCGCCACCGCGGCCGGAGCCCGGGGAGCCAAACTCACCGGCGGCGGACTCGGCGGCTGCGTGCTGGCCCTGGCCGATGACGATGATTCGGCCGAAGAGCTCGCCGAGGCTCTGCGCAAGGCGGGAGCACCCCGCACCTGGACGACGGAGGTCAGACCGACATGAGAACGACGACGGCGCGGGCCTACCCGAACATCGCCCTGGTCAAGTACTGGGGCAAGGCCGATGAGGAACTCATCCTGCCCGCCGCGGGCAGCCTGTCGCTGACGCTGAACCACTTCGAGACCACGACCACCGTGGTGCCCGCCCCGGACGCCGAGACCGATGTCCTCGAACTCGACGGCGCACTCGCCGATCCCGGTCAGACCGACCGCATCTCGACCTTCCTCGACCATGTCCGCGCTCTGGCCGGACGCGATGACCGGGTCCTCGTCCGGTCCCGCAACTCCGTGCCCACGGGGGCCGGTCTGGCCTCCTCGGCGTCGGGCTTCGCCGCTCTGGCCACGGCCGCCGCCGCGGCCTTCGACCTCGACCTCGCACCGCGCGATCTCAGCCGGCTGGCCCGCCGCGGTTCGGGGTCGGCCTGCCGCTCGATTCCCGACGGCATCGCCGTCTGGCACGCCGGCGACGACGCAGCCTCCTTCGCCGAGACCGTGCCCGCCCCGGATATGCGGATGATCATCGTCACCGTCAACCGGGCCAGGAAGGCCGTGTCCTCCCGCGAGGCGATGCGCCTGACCGCCGCCACCTCACCCTTCTACGCCGGCTGGGTGACCTCGACCGAGGACTATCTCGAGCAGATGGTCGCCGCGTGCGCGGCCGGGGACTTCACCCGTATCGGTGAGATCACCGAATCCCACGCCCTGCGCATGCACGGACTCATCCAATCCACCGTGCCGCCGATCCGGTTCCTCAATCCGACCAGCCACGCGATCTTCGACGCCGTGGCCGAAGCCCGCGAATCAGGGATCGAAGCCTATTCGACCGCCGATGCCGGCCCGAACGTCGCCGTCATCGTCCGCCCCGCAGACGCAGAAGCACTGGCCGAGCAGCTCTCCGGCTTCGGCGACGTCCGCGTCGTCGGACCGGGCCCGGGAGCCCACCTGCTCACCGCCGCCGACGAAGTCCCGCCCGCAGACGCAGTGAACCCGGCTGCGGGTGAGGGCAGCCGGGCATGATCGAGACCCGGGCGCCCGGCAAACTGTTCATCGCCGGCGAATACGCCGTCGTCGAACCCGGACAGCCTGCCGTGCTCATCGCCGTCGACCGGTGCATCACCGTCCGGCTGACCGAGAGCGAGGGTGCCGGCCGCATCCACTCGAGCGAATACGGTCAGGCCCCCGTCGTGTGGCGGCGCGAAGACGATGGTGAGCACATCATCGTCGATGAGCGCCCCTTCGACTATGTGCTCTCGGCGATCTCCACCGTCGAAGAGCTGCGCTCCGGCCGGGGTGCCAGCCCCCGCTACTTCGATCTCGAGATCTCCAGCGAGCTCAATGACTCCGACGGCCGGAAGTTCGGTCTCGGTTCCTCGGCGGCGGTGACGGTGGCGACGATCGCCGCTCTCGATGAGTTCTATCGCCTCGGGCTGACCCTGACCGAACGCTTCAAACTCGCCGTCCTGGCGACCATCGCGATCTCCACGAAGGCCTCCGGCGGCGATCTGGCCGCCAGCACCTTCGGCGGCTGGATCCGCTACTCCTCCCCCGACCGTGCGGCCCTGCACACTCACCGCGAGGCCCACGGGGTCGTCTCCGCCATGAGCTGCCCGGAGTGGGCGGGCTGTTCGGCCAGGCGGGTCACTCCACCGAGCTCGCTCGACCTCCTCGTCGGCTGGACCGGATCACCGGCGTCGACCGAACATCTCGTCACACGCGTGCACACCCCGGCACCGGAGAGGCACCGCCCGCTGAAGTCCTTCGCGGCCGAATCGCACACCCTCGTCGACGATCTCGTGGCCGCCTTCGACGCCGACGACGCCGAGGCGAGCCTGACCACGATCCGCTCCGTGCGCGCCCTGCTGCGGCGGCTGAGCGACTCCACGGGCAGCCTCATCGAAACCGAGGCTCTGCACGATCTGTGCGAGATCGCCGAAACCCACGGGGCCGCAGCGAAGCCCTCGGGCGCCGGCGGCGGCGACTGCGGAATCGCCCTTGCCCACTCACGGACCGAAGCACGAACCGAAGCACAGACCATTCTCAGCGGCTGGGAAGCCGCCGGAATCCGACCCCTGGACCTCGGTGCCCACCGAGAGGAAGGCGAGATCGATGAGTTCTGAGACCCCGGCATCAGCAGAGACCCCGGAGACCAAGGCCTCACGGGCCTCCCGCAAGGACGACCACGTACGCCTCGCCTCGGCGCAGCAGACCGAAGGCCCCCGACGGACCGACTTCGACGACCTCGAATTCGTCCACCATGCCCTGTCGGGAACGAACCCCGAGAGCGTCGACCTCACGGTGAACCTAGGCGATTGGACGTGGCCGACGCCCTTCTACGTCAACGGCATGACCGGCGGCACGGAGACCACGGCGAAGATCAACCGCGACCTGGCCATCGCCGCCGCCGAGACCGGCCTGCCCATGGCCTGCGGATCGATGAGCGTGGCCCTCGACGATGCCGAAGCAGCGAAGGGCTTCACCGTCATCCGCGAGGAGAACCCGAACGGCTTCGTCATGGGCAACCTCGGTGCCGGTCGCAGCGCCGATGATGCCCGCCGGGCCGTCGAACTGTTGGGTGCCGATGCCCTCCAGTTGCACATCAATCCGGTGCAGGAGACCGCGATGCCCGAAGGCACCCGCGACTTCTCCACCTGGCTGTCCGGCCTGGAGGACATCGTCGCCGCCTGCCCCGTGCCCGTCGTCGTCAAGGAGGTCGGATTCGGCCTCAGCCGCCGCACCCTGAGACTGCTCGCCGATATCGGGGTCCAGTACGCCGATGTCTCCGGCGCCGGGGGCACGGACTTCCTGCGCATCGAGAACGATCGCGCACCGGCTTCGGACTTCTCCATGCTCACCGGCTTCGGCCAGTCGGCCCTGGCCTGCCTGCTCGACGCCCCGGCCGAGTGGACGACCGAGACGACGATGGACGACGGCGTCTCGAACCGCGTGCTGCTGGCCTCCGGCGGCGTGCGCAACCCCTATGATGTCGTGAAAGCACTGGCCTGCGGTGCTCGCGCCGTCGGCGTCGCCGGCACGTTCCTGCAGACCGTGCTCGACCACGGTCCGGACGGGCTCGTCGATCTCGTACGCACCTGGCAGACTCAGACCTCGGCTCTGTTCGCCCTGCTCGGGGCGCAGCGGTCCACGGACCTCACGGCCACGGACCTGCTCACGCGGGGCCGCCTCGGCGAGTTTGCCCGCCTGCGCGGAATCGACGTCACCGCGCTCTCGCACCGATCCGACGTCCTTTCGAGGAGGAATCAGCTGTGAATCAGCAGACCACGATCACCGGGATCCCCACCACGTGGGTCGGTCCCCTGCGGGTCAGCGGCGAAGCGCTGGCTCCCGAAGGCACCCACACCGAGGTGGCCGTGCCCCTGGCAACGTACGAGACCCCGCTGTGGCCCTCCGTCGGTCGCGGGGCGTCGATCTCCCGGGAGATCGAGGGTGGGATCCGCACCGTCATCGTCGATGAGCGGATGACCCGGTCCGTGCTGTTCGTGGCCGAATCCGCGATCGGCGCCGAGGCTGCCGCCCAGGCCATCCGTCACCGCACCCGCGAACTCGAATCCGTCGTCGAGGCCGGGTCCGGCCACTGCCGGCTCATCGAGATCCACCCCGAGATCGTCGGGAACCTGCTCTTCGTCCGCTTCGCCTTCCGCACGAACGACGCCTCGGGGCACAATATGGTCACCCAGGCCTCGGATTCGCTCATGGACACCATCCTGTCCTGGCAGCTGGGCCTCGACTACGGCTCGGTGTCCGGCAACTTCTGCTCGGACAAGAAGGCCACCGCGGTCAACGGGATCCTCGGTCGCGGACGCAATGTCGTCGCCGAGATCGTCCTGCCCCACGAGGTCGTCGATCGTCGCCTGCGCACGAGCGCGGAGAAGATCGTCGAACTCGTTGTGCGCAAGAACCTCGTCGGGTCGACGATCGCCGGAGCCCTGCGTTCGGCGAACGCCCACTATGCGAACATGCTGCTCGCCTTCTACCTGGCCACCGGTCAGGATGCGGCGAACATCGTCGAAGGATCGCAGGGCATCACCTATGCGGAGAACCGCCCCGAGGGCCTGTACTTCTCGACGACGCTGCCGCACCTCATCGTCGGCACCGTCGGCAACGGCAAGGATCTGCCGCATGTCGATGAGGCGCTGGAACGTCTCGGCTGCCGTGAGCATCGTGAGCCGGGAGCGAATTCGCGTCGCCTGGCCGCGCTCATGGCCGCGACCGTGCTGTGCGGTGAGCTCTCACTGCTCGCCGCGCAGACGAACCCGGGTGAGCTGATGGACACTCACCGTCAGATGGAACGCAAGGCTGAGGAAGAGCGGGATTCCGCCGCTCAGCGAGAGGACGGCGAGGCCGCATGACATCACACACGGCTGCGGGCACTGCACCGATCGGCATCGATGACATCGAACTGGCCACCAGCCATCATGTCGTCAGTCTCGATGACTTCGCCGCGGCGAACGGAACCGATCCGAACAAGTTCCGCCTCGGCCTCGGCCAGGACGAGTTCAGCTTCCCGGCCCCCGATGAGGATGTCGTGACCATGGCGGCCGCGGCGGCCGCGCCGATCATCCGGCGCAGCGGTTCCGAGGGCATCCGCACCCTGCTGTTCGCCACCGAATCGGGTATCGACCAGTCGAAGGCCGCCGGTATGGCCGTGCACTCGCTGCTCGACCTGCCGTCGCAGATGCGCGTCGTCGAGGTCAAGGAAGCGTGCTATTCGGCGACGGCGGCGCTGCAGGCCGCCGTCGGCATCGTCACCCGCTCTCCCGGCCAGCGGGTACTCGTCATCGCCTCGGATGTCGCCCGCTACGAACTCGACACCCCCGGTGAGCCCACTCAGGGCGCCGGTGCCGTGGCGATGCTCGTCTCCGCGGAACCGAAGCTGCTCGAGATCGAACCGGTCTCGGGGCTGAACTCGGCCGATGTCGACGACTTCTGGCGCCCGAACGATTCGACGACCGCGATCGTCGACGGGGCACTGTCGGTCACCGCGTACCTCGACTCGCTCACCGGAGCGTGGACCGATCTGGCCGCGCAGGGCGGACCGGCGATGACCGAGATCGACCGCGTGCTCTACCACCAGCCGTTCACGAAGATGGCGAAGAAGGCGCAGGTCCACCTCGCCGGACTCACCGGTGAGGATCTCGAGACGGAGATCGTCGCG
This sequence comes from Brevibacterium sp. VCM10, assembly GCF_000583215.1. Lineage (NCBI taxonomy): Bacteria > Bacillati > Actinomycetota > Actinomycetes > Micrococcales > Brevibacteriaceae > Brevibacterium > Brevibacterium sp. VCM10. The sequence goes on along the minus strand of NZ_JAJB01000014.1, from coordinate 14,516 downwards.
GGTACCGGCGCGGGCGCTGATGCAGCCGGCGCGGGCGCAGATGCTGTCGGCGCCTCGGATGCGGGCCCCACCGGCCCGCGCGATACCGGGCTGGCCACGAGCACCCTGTACAACCGTCGCCTCGGCAACTCCTATACCGCTTCGCTCTATGCGGGACTGTGCTCACTGCTCGACCACGATGAGGATCTCGCGGGCAAGCGCATCGGATTCTTCAGCTACGGATCGGGCAGCGTCGGCGAGTTCTTCACCACCCGCGTCGTCCCCGGCTACGAGGAGCATTCACGCCGCCAGGCCGTCACGGACGCGCTCGACGCCCGAGTGCCGCTGTCCATCGACGCCTATCGCGCGCTCCATGCGACCGAACTCTCCAGCGCCGACGACGTCACGACCCCGAAGGTGACCGCGGGACCGTTCCGCTTCGCCGGGATCAAGGGCGGTGCCCGCCTCTACGAGCGCGCCTAGGCGGCCCACCCGACGCCCCACGCATTGCGTAAGGCCCAGTTTGAGTTGAACAGCCCATGTTTGAAACAGGGCTGTTCAACTCAAACTGGGCCTTTCGCGAGTTTTCAATCGACCGCAGACACGACGAAGCCCCTCACCCTGACCCTGTCGGGACCCGGTGAGGGGCTTGTCATTCGCTGTGCGCGAGGGGGGACTTGAACCCCCACGACCTTGCGGCCACTGGCACCTGAAGCCAGCGCGTCTACCAATTCCGCCACTCGCGCGAACAAGGTAAAACTCTAGCATCGGAGACGGCGAAACTGAAAACCGAGGAAGCCGAAACCGCCCAAACGTGTCCACCTTCACATTCTCGCCGGTCGCCGCGCCGGCGACTCACCCCGCGGCGAAGGCCCCACTGCCTCCGCGGCTGCTGCGGTGACTCGCCCCCCGAGCCCGACCCCGCCGACCTTCACTCTTCCCTGGACGCGCGCAGGGAATCACGGCACAGCTTCGCCCTGCGAACACGCGTGACGTGAGTTGAGAGCCTCACCGCGTTAGGATTGGGTGTTGATGTGCCCAGAGTGCACGTGATCAGGACCACCTGGTCAGAGCACTCGGAGCCGCTTGGCGAAGAGTTCGTCCGGCAACGGCAACACCTGATGAGGAGGTGCCATGGGGTTACTCGATCGCTTCGAGAAGGGGCTGGAGAACGTCGTCAACGGCGCCTTCGCGAAGGCCTTCCGATCCCAGGTCGAACCCGTCGAGCTCGCCGGAGCCCTGCGCCGTGAGGCCGACAACAAGGCCGCCGTGGTCTCCCGCGGTCGCACCCTGACCGCCAACCACTACGTCATCGAGCTCTCGCAGACCGACCACGACCGGCTCTCCGGCCTCGAGTCCGAGCTGCGCTCCGATCTGCGCCAGGTCGTCGGCGATCACGCCGTCGAACAGGCCTACAGCTTCGTCGGCCCCGTCTCCGTCGAATTCGCTCTCGCCGACGACCTCGACACGGGAATGTACCGCGTCGTGTCCTCGACCCAGCGTCCCGACGGCTCTCCTGCCGCCCAGCCGGCCAACCGCGGCGGCTACGACCCGATCTCGCGGGCGAATCCGATCGTCGGCGAGTCCCCGAACTCCGGCTCTCGGCCCGTGACCCCGCGCCGCTCCCCGGAACCCGCCCGTTCGACCCCGGCCGCGGCACCCCGGCAGAACTCCGCCGCCCGTCCCGCACCGGCACCGGCACCCGCTCGCAGCATCGAAGCCAGCGTGACCATCGACGGTCGCACGCAGATGCTGCGCCAGGGCACGAACACCTTCGGCCGCTCCTCGTCGAGCTCCGACTTCGTCATCGACGATCCCGGCGTCTCGCGCCGTCACTTCGAGATCGTCGTCGAGGGTGACCGCGCCGTGGCCAACGACCTCGGTTCGACGAACGGCACACTGCTGCACGGACGCAAACTGACATCGGCGACCCTGTCCGACGGCGATGTCCTCCTCGCCGGAGAGGCCGAGGTCCACTACAACGAGCGGGACGCCCAGTGAGCGAATTCACCGTCACCGTCTTCCGGTTGGCATTCTTCATCATCCTCTGGCTCTTCGTCCTCGGAGTCGCCGGAGTCCTCCGTCGCGACATCTTCGGCCCCCGGAAAGCCCGCGCCGGACGGAAATCTCGCCGAGGCGGCTCCAAGTCCGCCCCACCGCCACCGTCCCGTCCGGCTCCCGCACCTCGCCCGGTTGCCGCTCCGGCCGCCCACGCCCATCCGGGCACCATCCGCATCACCGACGGTCCCTTGGCCGGGCAGACGCTCATGCTCTCGGGGGCGCCTGTGACCTTCGGGCGGGCTCCCGACAACACGATCATCATCAATGACGACTTCGCCTCCAGCCATCACGCTCGGATCTCTGCGAAGAACGGGGCCTGGATGCTCGAAGACCTCGGATCGACGAACGGCACCATCGTCGACGGCTCACGCATGACCGGACCCATCCAGCTGGCTATCGGCACCCGGATCACCATCGGACATACGACCCTGGAGACCCAATCGTGACGACCGGCGGTACCATCACTCTCCGTTCGGCAGCCCGGTCTCACACCGGGCTGGTGCGTAAGAACAACCAGGACTCCGGCTATGCGGGACCCAATCTCCTGCTCATCGCCGACGGAATGGGCGGTCACGCCGGCGGGGACGTCGCCTCGGCGATCACCGTGTCCCGCCTGGCCGAACTCGACCGCGAACCCGGAGGCGAGGACGCCCTCGAACTCCTCCGCACCTCGATCCTCGAAGCCAATGACCGCATCTGCCGCGGCGTCGGTGAACAGCCCGAACTCGCCGGAATGGGCACCACCGTCACCGCTGTTCTGCGCGCGACCGGCAACCGCTTCGCTCTCGCCCATATCGGCGACTCGCGCGGCTATGTGCTGCGCGACGACAAGCTCCAGCCGATCACCCACGACCACACGTTCGTGCAGATGCTCGTCGACGAGGGCCGGATCACCCCCGAGGAGGCCGAGACCCATCCCCAGCGCTCGGTGGTGATGAAGGTCCTCGGCGATGTCGGGGCCTCTCCCGACCTCGATCTGTCCCTGCGCGAGGCCCAGGTCGGCGACCGCTGGATGCTGTGCTCGGACGGTCTGACCGGATTCGCCGACATCGACGACATCACCCGCGTGCTCAAAGAGGTGGCCGACCCCGACGAGGCCTGCCGTCAGCTCATCGACCTGGCATTGGCAGGAGGCGGCGCCGACAATGTCACCGTCGTCGTCGGCGATGTCCTCGAGGGTGAGGTCGAGACCACCGCAGGCGTGTCCGTCGGCTCCGTCCACCTCAACCCCCGCTACGCCGCGATCGGTGCGAACCCCGACGCCGAGGCGGCCGTGGGCACCGAAGCCCATGCGACCTTCGCCGACGACGACGTCTCCGCCGACACCGCACCGATCCAGACCGTGGACGGCGAGGACGGCGAAGCTCGCGACGGCACGACACAGCAGCTGCGAACGAACACCGCTGCAGACGAGGAGGCCGACCTCGACGATGAGGTCGAGAAAAGGTCCTACCTCGGATGGATCATCACCGCCATCGTGATCGTCGCGCTGGCCGTCGGCGGATTCTTCGCGTACAACTACGTCAGCCACCAGTACTATGTCGCCGATGACGACGGCAAGGTCTCCCTCTACCGCGGCCTCGACACGACGCTCGGGCCCATCGAGCTCAGCCGCCTCGTCGACACCACGGACATCGAGGTCGACAGCCTCAACAGCTACTCCCAGGACCGTCTGCGCGGATCGATTCCCGCCGGTTCACGTGATGAGGCCGATCGCATCATCGACAATCTGCGCAAGGAATCCGATCGCTCCTCCGGCATATCCGGCGACGTCGAAGACTCCACGAGTCCGAGCGACCCGGCCCCCTCACCCCCGGATTCGAAGTCCGCGGACCCCAGTGACGCCATCACCCGGGAGTCGCAGTGATGAACCAGGCTCCCTCGCAGACCGCGCGCCCCAGAACCTACCGGCTGGCCGAGCTCGGTCTCCTGATCCTGGCAATCGCCGTCGCCACCAGTGCCTACGCCCTCGTCGGCCTCGGTGTCGAAGACACCATCCCGGCCAATGTCTACGGCTATGCCGCATGGCTGGCCGCACTCGGCGTCATCCTCCACCTCATCGTGTGGATCAAGGCGAAATACGCCGATCCCGTGCTCGTGCCGATCGCGGTGCTGCTCAACGGACTCGGCCTGGCCATGATCTACCGCGTCGACCTCGGCCGTGACGAATACCTCGGTTCGGCGATGACCCAGCTGGTGTGGATGACACTCGGCGTGGGCCTGGCCATCGCCGTGATCTTCGTCGTCCGCGACCACCGCTGGCTGCGCCGCTACACCTATGTCTCGGGCTTCGCCGCCCTGGTCTTCCTCGTGCTTCCGCTCATCCCGGGCATCGGCAAGACCATCAACGGCGCCCGCATCTGGATCGGCGTCGGACCCCTGTCCTTCCAGCCCGGTGAGATCGCGAAGATCCTGCTGGCCATCTTCTTCGCCGGCTACCTCGTCACCTACAAGGACCAGCTCGTCGCCGCCGGACCGAAGATCCTCGGCATCCGCTTCCCCCGTCTGCGCGACTTCGGACCTATCGTCGTCGCCTGGGTCGCCAGCGTCGGCGTCCTCGTCTTCGAACGCGACCTCGGCACCTCGCTGCTCTTCTTCGGCCTCTTCGTCGCCATGCTCTACGTGGCCACCTCGAAGGTCTCGTGGATCATCCTCGGCCTCGGATTCTTCTCCATCGGTGCGGTAGCGGCGACGTTCCTCTTCTCCCATGTGGACCAGCGTGTGTCCGGGTGGCTCAATGCGCTGACCCCCGAGGAGTACAACAAGACTCCCGGTGGTTCCTACCAGCTCGTGCAGGGTCTGTTCGGCATGTCCAACGGCGGACTCATCGGCACCGGCTTCGGCGAAGGCCGACCGAATATGGTCCCCTACGCCGAATCCGATTTCATCTACGCCAGCTTCGGTGAGGAGATCGGCCTGGCCGGACTCTTCGTCATTCTGCTGTGCTACCTCTTCATCTTCCAGCGCGGAATCCGCACCGCTCAGCAGCTGCGCGACGGCTTCGGCACTCTGCTGGCCACGGGTCTGTCGTTCACGATCGCCCTGCAGGTCTTCGTCGTCGTGGGCGGCGTCACACGTCTCATCCCGCTGACGGGTCTGACCACGCCGTTCCTCGCTCAGGGCGGTTCCTCGCTCATCGCGAACTGGATGATCATCGGCCTGCTGCTGCGGATCTCGGACAATGCCAGGCGCCCCGTCGAGGAATTCCACACCGGAGTCCTCAGAATCACCGAGGATCCGCAGCCCGTTCGGGCAGGCGCCCCTGCCGAGGACACGGCCGCCTCGGCGCGCACCGTCGACGAGGATGCCCCCACCACGAACCTGCCGCCGGCGGATGACCGTGCGTTCGACGGTGAAGCCCCCACGACGAACCTGCCGTCCGCGGGCGCACGGCCCCGCGGTGAGGCTCCCACCGACTCCGATGCCGCCGACCAACGACCCACTGGAGGTGAACGATGAAGAAGCCATTGACGCATATCGCCGTCGTCGGATTCGTCATGTTCGCGCTCCTGTTCGGGTCGACGAGCTGGGTGCAGTACGTGACTGCGGATTCGCTGAACAACAATCCGCTGAACAACCGCCGGATCCTCGACCAGCTGGCCCGTGACCGCGGTCCGATCCTCGTCGACGGCACCCCGATCGCGTATTCGGAACCGGTCGACGACAAGTACAAGTACCAGCGCAAATACGGCTCGGACAACCTCGATCCGCGCGCCTACGCCTCCCTGACCGGCTACTACTCCATCGTGTCCGGGGCCTCCGGCATGGAGCGCGCCGCCGGTGACTACCTCTCCGGCGATTCCGACGCCCTCTTCTACGACAAGGTGGGCAGCTTCTTCACCGGTGAGCAGCCTCGCGGCGCCGCCGTCGAGCTGACGATCGACCCGAAGGTCCAGCAGGCGGCGTGGGACGGACTGGGCAACCAGAACGGCGCCGCCGTGGCTCTCGACCCGAAGACCGGGAAGATCCTGGCCATGGCCTCGACTCCGGGCTGGGACCCCAATGCCCTGGCCAGCCACGACGCGACCGAAGCCAGCCGCGCCTTCAAGAACCTAGAAGCCGCCGACGGCAAACCCGCCTACAACCGCGCTATCGGCGGCAACCTCTACCCGCCCGGCTCAACATTCAAGGTCCTCGTCGCAGCGGCCGCCCTGGAATCCGGGGACTACGAGCCCGATTCGCAGCTCAACGGACCGGCCACGCTCGATCTGCCGCAGACGACGGCGACGATCGGCAACTCGCATCCCGGTGCCTGCCGCAACGGGGGCAAGCCGACCCTGGCCGATTCGCTCGCTGAATCCTGCAACACCTCATTCGCCTCCCTGGGCATGGATCTCGGAGAAGACGCGATCGCGGAGCAGGCCGAGAAGTTCGGATTCGGCGAGGATCTCGAGATCCCTCTCAATGTCACCCCGTCCTCCTTCCCGTCCGACCTCAATCCGCCGCAGCTGGCTCAGTCCTCGCTCGGTCAGTACGAGGTCAGGTCGACTCCGCTGCAGATGGCGATGATGACCGCGGGAATCGCCAACGGCGGAAAGATGATGAAGCCCCAGCTCGTCGACAGGGTGCTCAATGCCAACACCCTCGAACCGATCTCCGAGACCCGCCCGAGCCAGATGTCGCGTCCCGTGTCCGGAGATACGGCCGACAAGCTCACCGACATGATGACCGGTGTGGTCGAGAACGGCACCGCCTCGGTGGCGAAGATGGGCGACACGAAGGTCGCAGCGAAGACCGGCACCGCCCAGCACGCCGAGGGCGCGGCACCCCATGCCTGGTTCATCTCCTTCGCCCCGGCCGACGACCCTCAGGTCGCGGTCGCGGTCGTGGTCGAGAACGGCGGAAACGCGGGCAACGAAGCTTATGGTGCGACGGTCGCAGGACCGATCGCGAAGAACATGATGGAAGCGGTGGTCGAGAAATGAGACCCGTCGAAGGCACCCTGTTGGGCAACCGATACAAGCTCACCTCCCGCATCGCCGTCGGCGGCATGGGCGAGGTCTGGAAGGGTGTGGACTCCGTGCTCGGCCGCGAGGTCGCGGCGAAGATCCTCAAGGACGAGTACCTCTCCGAATCGACCTTCCTCGCCCGGTTCCGAGCCGAGGCCCAGAACATGGGTCGGGTCTCCGATCCGGGAATCGCCGGCGTCTACGACTACGGTGACGAGCAGGGTTCGCCCTACCTCGTCATGGAATACGTGCCCGGTGAGGCCCTGTCGGCCATCATCGAACGCAGCGCGCCCCTGTCAGAGGCCGATACGCTCTCCATCGTCACCCAGGCCGCTTCCGCCCTCGGCGCCGCCCACAAGGTGGGCGTCATCCACCGTGACATCAAGCCCGGCAACATCCTCATGACTCCGGACTTCCGGGTCAAGATCACGGACTTCGGCATCGCCCGGGTCACCGATCAGGCCCCGTTGACGAAGACCGGGCAGGTCATGGGCACCGCCCAGTATCTCGCTCCCGAACAGGCCACCGGCAAGGGGTCGGGGCCCGGTTCCGACCTCTATGCACTGGGCATCATCGCCTATGAGGCCCTGGCCGGTCAGCGTCCTTTCACCGGAGACTCGCAGGTGGCCATCGCCATCGCCCAGGTCAACCAACAGCACCCGCCGCTGCCGGACACGGTCTCCGAACCGCTGCGCCGCTTCGTCGACTGCCTGCTGGAGAAGAAACCCGAACGTCGTCCCTCCGATGCCTTCAAGGTCGCCAAGGCCGCCGAGGCGCTCTCGGCCGGGGACATCGCCGGAGCCGAGGAGCTCGTCCCGCAGATGCGGCACGGGGCCGCCGCGTCCGAAGCCCTGACCCAGGTCTTCAACAACCCGGAGCCTACGGCCACGACGAAGACCCTGCCCGTCACCTCGGCGAACGATGCGACCCAGGTGTATCCGAACGGGGCCGCCGCCGGATTCGCCGGGGCCGTCGGAGCCGGAGCTGCCGGTGCCGGAGTCGCCGCAGCGAACACGGGACAGATCGATCCTAACGATCCGCAGAATCAGGATCCGGAGAAGGACACGCCCTCGAACAAGGGCCGCGTCCTCATCTGGATCCTTGCGATCATCGCCCTCATCGCCGTCGGCTCCCTGCTGTGGTTCTTCCTCGGCGGCGGAAATGCCGAACCCGAACCGGAACCGTCCACCTCGGCGCCGACCTCGGAGGCGGCGAAGACGATCGAGATCGATAAGAACGATTACATCGGACTCAGCGAATCCTCGGCGACGCAGAATCTCGAGAACCAAGGCCTCGAGGTCGAGACCACGGACATCAACTCGGAGCGCACCGCCGGAACGGTCGCCGATGTGGGCGAGGGCGACAACGGATACACCTTCGAAGAAGGCGACACCGTGACCCTCTACATCTCCGCCGGTCCCGCCGAGGCTCCGGAAGAGCCGGCCTCGGATTCGGGATCCGATCCGGGTCTGGGCAATGACTCGGAGTCGAGCTCGGATTCCGATTCCGCATCCGATTCGCAGGATCAGGGTTCGGACTCCGATGACAACGGCTCTTCCTCCGACCAGGACTCCTCGAGCTCGTCGAACTCCTCGTCGGACTCCGAGACCTCGAGCGAAACGGACTCCTCGTCATCGACGGATACGTCCGGAGAGTCGGACTCCTCGGGCTCCGGCGATTCGGCGGACAGCAACAGCGGCTCGAACCCGAACAGCGGCAATGACGGGACGGGCAGCAACCCCGGCTCGTCGAGCGGTTCGAACTCGGAGGCCGGTGGCAACCCGAACGGAAACAACGGCAATGAATAGACAGTGATCGACACAGAGCAGCGATTACGAGAAGCGAAGAGTTTGAGATACTGAAACTCGACCCGGCTCAGGTGAGAATGAAGCCTGAAGCTCGGGTGAGACAAGCGGAGGACATACATGAGTGAACCCAAGGTGCTGTCGGGGCGTTACGAAGTTCGTGCGCTCCTCGGCCGTGGGGGCATGGCAGAAGTGCATGAGGGCGTCGACAACCGTCTCGGCCGTCGCGTGGCCATCAAACTTCTGCGCTCCGATCTCGCCCGCGATCCGTCTTTCCACACCCGTCTCAAGCGCGAGGCCCAGTCCGCGGCCGGTCTCAATCATCCCGGAATCGTCTCCGTCTACGATTCGGGAGAAGAGGAATTCGTCGAATCCGGCGGCTCGTCCGTGTCCGTGCCGTTCATCGTCATGGAATACGTCGAGGGTCAGACCCTGCGCGAAGTCCTCAACGAGCACGGCACACTCACCGTCGACGAGGCCCTCAATGTCATCGCCGGGGTGCTGGCTCCACTCGAGTACTCCCACCGCAACGGCATCGTCCACCGCGACATCAAACCCGCGAACGTCATGCTCACCCCCGAGGGCGACATCAAGGTCATGGACTTCGGCATCGCCCGGGCGCTCAAGGACAATTCGGGGCTGACACAGACCCAGTCGGTCGTCGGCACCGCCCAGTACCTCTCCCCCGAGCAGGCCCGCGGCGAAGTCGTCGACGCTCGCTCCGACCTGTACTCGACCGCCTGCCTGCTCTACGAGCTGCTGGCCGGCCGTCCCCCGTTCGTCGGCGACTCCCAGCTGGCCGTGGCCTACCAGCATGTCGGGGAGACCCCGCAGCCGCCGAGCTTCTTCAATTCGGACATCCCACCGGCCGTCGACCGGCTCCTCCTCCACGCGCTGCTCAAGGACCGTGACGCCCGGTATCAGGATGCCTACACCTTCCGTGAGGACGTGCTCGCCGCCCGCGACGGCCGCCCCATGAGCTTCGAGGACGACGTCGACGCCACGCAGGCGTATCCGATGATGGCCCCGCCGATGACCGCTCCGATGGCTTATGCCAACGAGGCCGAGGCCGCTCCCGAGACCGGGCCGGTCTCGGCGATCATGACCAATCAGGAGGAGCGGCCGCCGCAGAAGCGGTCGCGCGCCTGGGTCTGGATAGGCAGCATCTTCGTCCTCCTCGCCCTGGCCGCCGTGGCCCTGTGGGTGTACGAGATCAACAAACCCCCCGAGGTCATTCAGGTCCAGGTCACGGATGTGGCCGATATGGATGCCGACGAGGCCGAGGCGGCCCTCATGCAACAGGGCCTGCGAGTGGACACGGACGAGAAGTACAGCTCGGAAGTCGACGAGGGCAAGGCCATCGAAACCGATCCTCCGGGCGGTCAGAGGGTCGACAAGGACAGCGTGGTCAAACTGATCATCTCCTCCGGACCCGAGTCCGTGACGATCCCCGACGTCTCCGGAAAGACCGAGGAGGCGGCGCGGAAGATCCTCAACGACGCGGGTCTGCAGGCCGGCACCCATATCTCCCAGAATTCCCCGGATGTGGAGAAGGGCGTGGTCATCGAGACCAAGCCCGGTGACGGTCAGGAGGTCGATGTCGATTCGAATGTCGATCTCGTCGTGTCCTCGGGTCTCGTCAAGGTCCCCGATGTCACCGGCCAGACCGCCGAGGAGGCCTGCAAGACCCTCGAAGGCGATGAGTACCAGCTCACGTGCAAGACCGAAGAGGTCGAGACCGACGAACACGATGAGAAGAAGGTCTTCGAACAGTCCGCGACCGGCGGCAGCGAGGTCAAGCAGGGCTCGGAGATCACCGTGAAGGTGGCCAAGAAGCCGCCGGAGCCGTCGCCCTCGATTCCCTCGGTCCCCGGAGGCATCCCGACCTCACCCGGCGGCGACAGCGGAGACGACGGAGACGACGAGGGCGATCAGGACGCGAAGGACAAGGATTCGATGGGCGGAGGGCTCTTCGACAACTGGTCCGAAGGCATCATCGGCAACTGAGCCGCATCGCCTTCGGAAGCCCGGCGGCCGGGTCAGTCATCGACTGGCCCGGCCGCTGTCGTCTCCGGTGAGTGCCTGTGAGCGTCGGTGACGCTGTTGATTCAGTCCACGGTGAGGAACAGGTCGGTGCGCATATCGGCGGGATCCGCCTCGGGGCTGGGCTCGGTGACATAGAGTTCGATGAACGGCAGTCCCGGACGATGCCCGGCCGCCACCGCGTCCTTGAGCAGCTGTGCCCAGGATTCCCCGAGCCCGTCATATCCGCCGAGGTGGCTGCGCACGGCCATGGATCCGCCGGGCAGCTCCGCAGGGATGACGATATGCCCGCCGGCGATCGGCTCCGCGCTCTTCAGCCCCGCCGAGGTGGGGATCCCCACCTGCAGATCCACCGTTTCGCTCGGCTGCCGGGTGTAGAGGGCGAAGGCCGGTCCCGCGGGTTCGAGGCCCGCCGCGGAGAGCACCGGGAAGAGCCCGGAGAACGTGGCGTCGAAGAGCTCAGGCAGGTCGGACATGTGGACTTCGCGGGCCTCGACGACCGCTGCCGGAGTGGCAGGGACCTCGATGACGGTGAGTTCGGTGAACGGTTCCTCGCGCAGATAGGTCGGTTCTGACATCGTCGCTGTCTCCTGTTCGTCTCTCGTGCACGGCGCTCACGGTCGTGCACGGCCCCCGGCGCACATGCGGATCATCTGCGCACAGGGATCGCTGTGCTCACGATCATAACGATCGGCCACCTCGGCGAGAACCCTGAGACCCGCGATCGGCGGGAATTCTCAGGCGATCGCGGTCGCCAACGGGGACATGCCCGCCGCCGCCTGGGCGGCACCGTCGAGACCGCACACCTCGAGCCAGTTGCCGAGCATGAGGTAACCGCATTCGGTGAGCACGGATTCGGGGTGGAACTGGACGCCGAACAGCGGCTTCTCCCGGTGTTCGATGGCCATGACGATGCCGTCGTCGGTGCGGGCGGTGACGGCGAACTTCTCGAGATCGAGGGTCTCGTCGACGATCGCCAGCGAATGGTAGCGGGTGACGGTCAGCGGGCTCGGGCAGCCGAAGAAGATGCCTTCGCCGTCGTGGGTGATGACCGAGGTCTTGCCGTGCATGAGCACGGGTGAGTGGGTCACCTCGGCGCCGAACACCTCGCCGAGGGCCTGATGGCCAAGGCAGACGCCGAACACGGGCATGCCTGTCGTCTCCGCCCAGGACAGCAGGGGCGGGCAGACTCCGGACTCGGCGGGCACGCCGGGACCCGGGGACAGGAGGACGCCGTCGTAGGCGGACACGGTGGCGGCCACCTCGGCGGCGGGGATGTCGTCGTTGCGGACGACGTCGACGTCGGCGCCGAGCTCACGCAGATAGGACACGAGCGTGTAGACGAAGCTGTCGTAGTTGTCGATGACGAGGATTGAGGTCATTGTTGTCCGGTCTCGGTCACTGTGGCGTTGTTGAAGGGCATGTACGGGGCGATCACGGGGAAGACGTACTGCATGAGCAGGAGGACGACCGCCGCGATGAGGATGAGGGCGAGGATGAGCTTGACGACCCAGTTGCCCGGGAGGATCCGCCAGATGAATGCGTACATATCAGGCACCGCCGTCCTTGCTGACCTTGTCGTAGGCCTTCGAGTCCTTGATGCTGTCGGGCGCTCCGTTGCCGGCCGGCGTCCAGTCCGTGAGTTCGGCGTAGGCGACGTAGCGTTCCCGGGCGGAGAACATCGGGTTGCACGCCGTCATCGTCAGGATCCGGTCCTTGCCCTTGAAGTCGGGTGCGTCCGGCACGGGTGAGAGCACTTCGACGGCGTCGGGGAGGATGATGTCGAAGTTGCGGAAAGTGTAGGTGTAGAAGCCGTCCTTCGTCTGGACGATGATCTCGTCGCCCGGACGCAGGTTCGCGATCTGGTTGAACGGCTTGCCGTAGGTCACGCGGTGACCGGCGACGGAGAAGTTGCCGACCTCGCCGGGCATCGCCGAGTTCGGGTAGCGGCCCACGCCCATCCGGTTGAGCACGGGTTCGAGGTCGACGCCTTCGGCGACGGTGCGGTAGAAGTCGTCGCCGAAGCGCGGGATGTAGAAGATGCCGAAGGCCTCGTTCTTGTCCACGGGGTCGGCGACCACGGGTTCGTCCGGATCGTCGGGCAGTTCGTTCGGGTCCTGATTCGCCCAGTCCTGGGTGAGTTCGTCGGCGAGCACTTCGTTGTCGCGGTTGGCCTGGATGTCCGTCCACCACAGCTGCCAGACGACGAAGAGGATGAGGACGAGTCCGGCCGTGATGCACAGTTCGCCGAAGGTGCGCACGGTCCCGCGGATCGGGCCGAGCGGTTCCTTCGCCGTGGGCTGACGCCGACGCCGCTGTCGGGTTGGGGGAAGCTGGGGCTGATCCTCGCCGAGGCGGCCCTGCGTGGCTTGTCCGCCGTGACCCGGCGTGGATTGGCCGCCGTGACCCTGCGGGACCGCGGGCGGGACGTCGGAGTATACGGCGGTCGGTTCGCCCTGGACTGCGGCGGCCTCGGCTTCCCTGCGCCGCAGCTCGCGTCGGCTGGGCAGCGGCTGGTCACCGGCGGCAACGGAGCCGCCCGCGGACCGAGCGGATGAGTGACCGACCGGCTGATCGGCAGAGTGGGAGGTGGACATCCGTCTCTGAGCAGGACGGATAGTGGGTCGCGAGGGCGGATTCACGCCCGGCTCGTTACCCGAGGAGGAACTATTCACCACTTCTGCTCCGTGACTGTCACTGCATTGTCGGGGGCCGTCGAAGAATACAGGCGGGGACACCCCTATGCACCTTATCCTATGGGAATCTTCGTTCGGGGCGCGCTCGGGGCGCTTTCAGGGTAGTCGGAGTTTTTCACTGTGACCCCCGCCCCGAGTAGACTGGTCTGCGATCGTCCCCAACCATTCATTCGGCGACCCAACGACGGTCGACCGACAAAGGAGTACTTGTGGCCAAGTCCAAAGGACGCCCCCAGCGCACTTCTCGCACTTCGTCGGCGGCCAAGGCGAAGCAGGCCGAATCCGCTGAAGCGGTCGAGGCCGCCGAGGTCGAGGAACTCGAGACCGATTCGCTCGACACCGATGTCGCCGAGGCTGCGGACAAAGAATCGGCTGCGACCGAATCTGCTGCGGACGATCTGACGGACGATTCCGCGGACGAGGACGCGGAGAGCAAGGACTCGGACAAGGCTTCTGCGAAGGGCTCCGAGAAGGACTCCGAGACCGCGGCCGCCGGGAAGAAGTCCGACTCAGCCAAGGATGCGAAGTCGGCCAAGAGTGCGAAGTCGTCGAAGACCTCGGACTCGAAGGCCTCCGGTTCCACATCATCGGCTTCCAAGGCAACCGGTTCGAAGGGTGCGGCTGCCAAGCGCACCTCGCGTTCGGGCAATCCGGCCAAGCGGTCCCAGGGACGCAAGACCGCGAGCTACACCTCGACCTCGGGCCAGCAGACGATCAAACCGAACCCGAGCTGGTTCCTGCCGGTGCTCATCGGCCTGCTGCTCGTCGGCCTGATCTGGCTCGTCACCTTCTACATCACCCAGGGCGCTTTCCCCGTCGAAGCCTGGGGCAACTGGAACATCCTCATCGGCTTCGCCTTCTTCGTGGCGGGTCTGATCATGTCCACACGCTGGCGTTAGGCGCTCCCGGCCGCAAGCGCGTCGATTGTCTGGTCGATCCGCGGTGATTTCGAGCTCGGAATCGCCGCGGATCGACCAGACAAT